>JAIBDF010000202.1 GCA_024679535.1 Chromatiales bacterium | reverse complement strand
TGGAGAGCCAGGCTTTTGGACGTGCTTTAGAGCACAGCAGTCATTTTCGGCTTCATCCAGACCACGTCCACGTCAGGACGCTTCCTTTGGAGTCGGAGGCAGTTGTTATTTCATGACCTTGCTGCCTCCGTACCCCATCGGAACTGAGTGTCGTCGATCCACATTCGGTGCAGGATGACGGCGAGTTTTCTGGCAACGGCGATAACGGCTCGTCGATGCCCGCGGGTCTTTGCCAACTTCATTCCCCAGGCTTTGAGTGATGACCACTTGCTGCTGCGCGTGAGCATGGCGTTGGCGGCGGTGTAGAGCGTGGATCGGACACTGGCATCGCCGCAACGCGAGATGTGTCCTTCGAGATCGAGCTCCCCAGACTGGAAGCGTCTGGGTGTTAGGCCGAAGTGTGCAGCGACAGTCCGTGAGTGCTTGAACCTGGCGGGGTCATCGACGCCGGCCTTGAACGTCAGTGCGGTAACAAAGCCGACACCCGGCGCGGTCATGAAGCGTTTGCAGATCGGATCGCTGTGCGCGAGTTTACGGGTTCGGTTATCCAGTTCGCGAAAGGTCCGGTACAACACCAGTCTGGCATCGAGCACCGGCAGCAACGACAGCGACAGCACCTCGTCCGCTTCGATCAGTGGTCGCACTTTGGGATCAAAGGCACCGTGGCCAAGTCGTGGCGGCAACTTGATGCCGTAGACCTTGAAGATGCCACGGATCTCTTGTTCAAGATCGATGCACTTGGCGAGCACAGCTCTGCGACTCGTCAACAACGCACGCACACGATGGCTCTCCATGCTCTTCACATGCACTCGGCTGTACCAGCCCGAACGTAACAGTTGCGCGATACCCCGTGCGTCGTGTTTATCGGTCTTGTTGCGCATCGCGGAGAGCGCCGACTTCACCTGCCGTGCTTCCATGCAGATCACTTCGTAGCCTGCGAACTGCAGGCCATAGGTCAGGTACTGAGTGAGCGTGCCGGCCTCCAGACCGACCTCTGTAATCTCCACATCGGTTTCATGGAGGAAGGCAACGATGCCTGCAACATCAGCATCCGTCTTACCTTCAGCAATCAGCTCACCCTGGTTATCAACAACGCAGATGTTGGTGGAGCGCAGTGAAACATCGAGTCCGGCAAAGTAAGTCATGGCATTCTCCCGTGATGATTTGTACTAGTATCGTACTGGGAGCTGAGTTCTTATGAACCCGCCCGATTACATATGCTTCTGGCCGAAAGCTGTCCTTCATTTCATCGGCTTCTGGCTAGTTTGAATGTCCGCTTGCGAAAAAAGCAGACTATGTTGCATTTCTGACGATGCCGATACTTGCAAAGCGCCTCAGCTACAGGCAACGTCAGGCAGCGCCCAATAAAAAGAAATGGCTAAGGAGCGGTGTCTAGCGCGCCGACAATACTGAAGAAAAAAACCTCGTAAAGGAGGCCGAAGATATGAATCTAAAAATAAACGCTGCCTTGATCACAATTGCATGTTCGGCAAGCCCTGGCGTGGCATTCGCGCAGACCGGCGCGGGATATCCTGTAGACATAACGGAACCGCCGGAGATTTACTCGCCATACGTTGAGCGCACCGTCGCTGACGCCAATTTCGCAGAGGGCGTGTACTGGGGTGATACCCACTTACACACGTCCTATTCAACTGACGCCGGCATGATGGGCAATAAGCTGGGACCGGCAGAGGCATTCCGCTTCGCCCGGGGAGAGGAGGTCCTGACGTCGCATGGACAACGAGCTCGCTTGATTCGCCCTCTCGATTTCCTGGTTGTAGCTGATCATGCGGAGAACCTGGGGCTCGCACCCTATATTGCAGAATCAAACCCCGACTTACTTAGTAGCGAGTGGGGTAAGATAGTTCACGATATGGTCAAAGCTGGCGATTCGCGTGGCGCGTTTCAAAAGTGGCTTAAAGATGCCGTAACAGCGGGTACGGATCCGATCAACAGTCAGAAGATGACTCGCTCCGTATGGGATCGTGAGATTGCTTTTGCTGAGGAGTACAACGAGCCTGGTAAATTCACAGCATTGATCGGCTTTGAATGGACTTCAATCGCTACCCAAGAAGCGCCCGGGAACCTTCATCGTGTCGTTTTGTTTAGGGATGGTAAGGACAAGGTCAGCCAGATTCTGCCTTTTAGTACTTTCGACTCCTACGATCCCGAAGACTTGTGGGATTACATGGCAGGGTACGAGGATAAGACCGGCGGTAGCGTGTTGGCTATCGCGCATAACGGCAATGTATCCAACGGTTTAATGTTTCCTGTTGATCGGCTCAACGGCCGCCCTTTAAACAAGAAGTATGTTGAGATGCGTGCTCGATTCGAGCCGCTGTACGAAGTCACGCAGATCAAAGGGGACGGCGAGGCGCATCCTTTCCTTTCGCCAAATGACGAGTTCGCCGACTACGGTACCTGGGACAAATCCGACATAGCTGGATTCAGGCCTAAAGAAGACTGGATGCTGAAATACGAGTATGCACGTTCTGCGTTGCAGATCGGCATGCAGTTGGAAGATAAATTCGGTGTTAATCCTTACAAGTTCGGCATGATCGGCAGCACTGATGCACACACGTCGTTAGCCACTACCCGAGAAGAAAACTTTTTTGGCAAAGCGTCGCATCTTGAACCGGAAGCGGAGCGCTGGAAGCACACGATCATCGCATCTTTGGCCGGCGATCCGAATTTGTCGAGCTATTCCTATGAGTCTATTGGCGCAGGTCTTGCGGCAGTCTGGGCACGTGAGAATACCCGCGAAGGCCTTTTTAATGCGATGCAGAAAAAGGAAACTTATGCGACGACCGGCACCCGCATCCTGGTGCGATTTTTTGGCGGCTGGGACTACGACCAAGACGAAGTATTCCGACCTGATGTCGTATCGATCGGCTATCGCAAAGGTGTGCCGATGGGCGGCGACTTAACGGCGCGACCAGCGGACAAGAAAGCCCCAAGCTTCATGGTAGGTGCGATGAAAGATGCTTGGTCCGGAAACCTCGATCGTATCCAGATCATCAAAGGATGGATCGACGGCGACGGGGAACGACAAGAGCGTATCTACGACGTCGCAGTTTCCGATGGTCGAACCATCGATGCCGATGGTCGCTGCACAACGCCGATCGGCGACACGGTCGATGTTGAAGACGCAAGTTATCTCAACACGATTGGCTCTGCTGAATTACGAGCTGTCTGGACCGATCCGGATTTCAATCCCGAACACCGGGCTTTTTACTATGCACGCGTCTTGGAAATTCCAACGCCCACATGGCAAGCCTACGACTCCAAGCGTTTCGGCGTAGAGATGCCCGACACGGTACAGATGAAGGGTCAGGAACGTGCTTACACCTCGCCGATCTGGTACACGCCATAAGTCCGAAGAAAAGATAAACGGCAATGTCCGGAAGTGGCCGAAAGCTGTCCTTCATTTCATCGGCTTCTGGCTAGTTTGAATGTCCGCTTGCGAAAAAAGCAGACATAGTGGGTCCGCACAAATTGATGGCTCGACAAAGCACGAGCGCCGGGTTGTCGGAACGTCGCCGGGGCGCCGCGATTAAGTCGGGCTTGAAACGTGTATTCTGCTCGCTATCGCTACGCTAATGAAAAAACTGCTACCAGCTGTACTGCTGCTCGCAGCGCTGTTTTTTGGTATTCAACAAGAACAGGCAGTTGAAGACGGTGGAGCGGTCGTTGCGTCGTCAGAGCAAT
>JAIBDF010000063.1 GCA_024679535.1 Chromatiales bacterium | reverse complement strand
GCATCCGGTGAACTGCGGCACATCACGGTGGGTGATACGCGAACCGCCAATATCGACGGTTACCGCTTTGCGGCGACCTTCAACAAGGGATACGCGTTGCTCCTGCAATGGACAGGAGCGGATGGGAGAGAGGCGCTCGGCGCCGTAAACATGCCCTCGTTCCCTGCATTTGACTGGAAACAGGTGACAACGTGGACCACGCCCGCGGGGCAGGAGATCGAACTCGAACTCGATTTCGATCAACGGGTTTCCGATGATCGTGCCGACTGGAGCTTCGGCCGTACTGACCTGCCCTATGCAGTGCACGTCACGCCGGTGGGCGAACCCCAGCGCAGCATTCGAAGCGGAGAAGCGGTGGAGCTTTTCGGTGGTCAGGTGCAGGTCGTGGACCTCAGGGTGTGGATGGGTTACCAGATCGAATACCTGCCGTTCCTGCCATGGATGTTTGTTGCCGCAATGCTCGCCATCATAGGGCTTACTCTGCACTTTGCCAGTCGTGTCCTGCCGGTATCGGCACCTGTGGGTGCGCGCGTAGAGGAGGACGATTATGGTCATGTCGCTCGCGTTTGAACGACAACTCGTCCTGGTTTCGGTGGCATTGCTGCTCGCCGCGACACTTGTGCAGATTGCGGGCCTGGTGTCCGGGCGCGCCGCGTATCGGCCGACCGCAGTAATCTATGCGGGTGTTGTCACGATTCTCGGGGCGGCAATAACCGGTCGGTGGCTTCGTGAGCACCAGGGACCGTTCCTCACGCTTTATGAAATTCTGCTGAGTGGTGTCTTCAGCCTCGCCTTGATGTTTCTGCTTATCAGCGTATTGGTGCCGGCGGTGCGCGGCGGCGCGCTCGTCACGAGCCCGTTATTTCTCATCCTGGGCGTTTGGCTGACCGGCGTTTCAGAACTCGCAGTGCCGTTGCCCGGCGCCTTCAAAACCCCGTGGCTGTGGGCGCATGTACTGAGTGGCAAGTTGTTCCTCGGTTTTTGCCTTGCTGCGGCGGCAACCGCCAGCGTCATGCTGATAAGTGGTGCGGCGTCCGGCGAGCGGTCCGCCAAACTGACGCCGTCCCCGGAACAGTCTGAGAAAATGATCTGGGTGCTGTTTTTTGCTGCGTTCATCTGTCACAGCTTCATGTTGGTGGCCGGGGCGGTCTGGGCGCACAGTGCCTGGGGGCACTACTGGTCCTGGGACCCCCTGGAAACATGGACGCTGGTCACCTGGCTGATACTTGGCGGCACACTGCACGCGCGCGTTACGTTCCGGAATATGCCACAGGGCATGGGGCATGTACTGGTGCTGGTCGCATTCGTCGTCGCTTTTCTGACATTTTTCGGCGTGCCGTTTTTTAGTATCGCACCCCATAAGGGGCTCATGTGAGGAGGCGACTCGACAAGCGGTACACGGTCATCCCGGCGATCCTGGTGATCACCGCGCTGGCTGGACTTACGCTGCATTCCACTAAGCCAACGGGCGAGCCGGTCGCGCTGCAGGATGATCAGGACCTGCACCTCCTGCACCAGCAATTCCAGCAAGCGGTAGCGTTGTTGCAACATGGCGAATTCGACTATGCGGTGCAGGGTTTTCACGCAGTCCTGAAAGTCGCACCCGATATGCCCGAGGCACATGTCAATATGGGCTATGCATTACTGGGTCTCGAAAAGTTCGAGGCCGCGCAGAGTTTTTTTGACTCCGCCACGAATCTAAGACCAGGGCAAAGCAATGCGTACTACGGGCTTGCCATGGCGCATGAAGGGCTGGGGGAGTTGCGTAGTGCCGTGGTGGCCATGCGTGCGTACACACACGTCGCGAATGCGGATGATCAGTACCGACGCAAAGCCGAAGCGGCCATCTGGGAATGGGAGGCCGAGCTTTCGGTGCAACAAGAATGAATGGACGAATCCATGTAGCGGTGTTGATGCTTCTTGCCATGTGGCCCGGAGCATGGGCGGCAGACTGCGATGGTGAGGATCAGAGCAAGTCCCGACAGGTCGGACAAAAACTCGATCTGCTGGCGCGCCTGCTGGATGACTCAGAGCCCGTGCGCCGGGCGCAGCGAGAGAACAATACAGAAGCGCTTGCAAAGATCGAGGAGGCGCGCCAGTCGCTGTCAAATGCGCGTGCAGCGCTCGATGGAGGGTGCGTCGCGGACGCATCCAGTCTCTCTTCTGCTGGTCTCAAACTGGCCACAGCAGCATTTCGCAAGTCACCCAATTCGTCAACGCGACAAGTACGCGAAACCTATGAAGGAGCGCTGCAGCTTTCCACGAGTTTCATGTTATCTCTCGAAGCACAGCCCGAAGACTTGCGCGGACTGAGTGCTGAGGATCTCGTTGGTATCGAGCGACAAATCGAGCGGGCGGAATCAATGGCGTCGAGTGGTGACTTTGCGCAAGCGGTGCGTCTGCTGGCACCGGTTAATGATCGATTGCAGCGCCGTCTGACAGCACTCCTCGACAACAAGACGCTTTATTACGAAAAGAATTTCGCGAGTCGGGCAGAAGAGTATGCCTATTACAAACAGCAATACGAGGGCTTGTTAATGCTGCTGAAGACAGGGCAAAGAGAGGCGTCATACAGTGCCCGCAATCGCGTCACTGGGCTGCTGGATAGCGCCGCGACCCTTTACCAGGACGCAGAAGCGAGCGCTGCTGCTGAGTCCTGGGGCAACGCGATTGTGAAAATGCAGGATGCCGTCAGCCACAGCGAGAAGGCAGTGCGCGCGAGCGGCTATTCGTACTAACGATGACAAAGATGCTAACAACATGAACCAGGATAATCAGGACACATCTCATCCGGACGTCAGGTCGTTGCTAACCTGGATCGCCTCGGGGTTGCTAATCTACTTACTGGTCTCGGGCGCGCTCATTTTCTGGCTGCCGTTCAGTACCTATGCGCAGTACTCCGTCATTGTACATTCGGTCGCTGGTGTACTGGCTCTGCTGCCGGTCGTGATTATTATCGTCATGCACTGGCGTCGTCGCGACACATCGATTTCGGGAGGACCTGCAGCGCTCGCCAAAGCCAGTCTGGCGATTCTCGCGGTCAATATCATAAGTGGCCTCGCGATTGTTCTGCAGTCCGTATTCGGTCGTGCTGTGGCCGACGTCTGGTGGCTCGTACATCAGTTGGCGGCACTCGCCTTTGGTGTCATGTTGTTCCTGCACCTGCTACCGATCCTGATGCGCTACGCGAACACGCCATCGACACCACGGCGGATAGCGCGTCGCTGGTTCCTCGCTGCGGCTGCGGTGCTTTTCGTGGCGCCGTTGGGGGTTACCCACTGGTTAGCGAAGCAAGTCGAGAGCACGCCACAGTTTCAGGCATTTCCCGCCAACTACGTGTGGCGATACGACGCTGATCGTCCGTTCTGGCCCAGCCGTGCACGCATTGCGAACCCGCCATGGGAACAGCAATTAGATGGAGGCCTGTCAGCGTTATTCAGCGAGTCGGAGCGGGAAACGCTACTCGCGTCCCTGGCTGATTTTCAGGAAAGCCGCGGTGGGCCGCTGGAGCGCCTCCGGAGTGCAGCGTCCCTCATGGCACTCACCCCCGATCGTGAGCAACAATTCAATAACCTGCTCGCAGCGACCGGTGAGTCTCTGATGCAGGAGGGCGCACTCAGGCCGGAGCCACTGCTTGGCTCGGAGTCCTGCGGTTCGAGTGGCTGTCACGACGACATCTATAAGGAATGGCTGCCCAGCGCACACGGGTTTGCGGCCTTCGATCCACTGTTTCTTGATGTCCAGGAAGCTCTGGCCGAAGCCAGTGGCTCGGCTGATACACGTACCTGCGCTGGATGCCACGACCCGGTCTCGCTGTTGAGCGGGGCGCGCGACGGCACCTCGATTCGCGGCGACGACCTCAAAATGAATGAGGGCGTCTCCTGTCTCGTCTGCCACAGCATCACGGAGACCGATACCAAAGGTAATGGTGGGTATGTACTGCAGACCCCGGAGCGATACCTGTTTGCCGGACAGGATGGGACTGTGGATTTCTGGAATCGTTTTCTTATTCGCAGTTACCCGCAGCAGCACATAGAGTCATTCGCGCGGCCGCTGTACGAAGAAAGTGAGTATTGTGCGGCCTGCCACAAACAGACGGGAACCTCAGGAGAAGACACGCCCGTTGGCCTGGCGCAGGAGCAAAACGAATACGACAGCTGGCGCGATGGTCATTGGTACCATGAGGATGACCCGGAGAAGACGATCAGTTGTCGCGACTGCCATATGCCATTGGTGGCAGGCGCCGATCCGATCGATGGTTCGCAGCACCGAAGTCATCGCGCCCTGGGCAGCAATATGTACATCCCGGCAATGCTGGACTTGCCAGGCGGCGCCGAGCAGGCCTCGCAGACGATCATGTGGCTGCGCGGAGAAATCGATATCCCGGAAATCGCCGACAGATGGGCCGACGGCCCGGTGGTCGCGATGAGTATTGTCGCGCCCGAAGAGATCGAGTCCGGGGAGCTGGTCAATCTTGCACTGGTGCTGCACAACAACAAGACGGGGCATGATTTTCCTGCCGGACCGCTCGATATCCTCTCGAGCTGGATCGAGTTGAAGGTTGAAGACAACCTTGGTCGCACGCTGTTGCATCTTGGCGATCCAGCCGGGGATAAACCAACGCTGGATGCACCTATCGTGTACAAGGCCGACTGGTACGATAAGAATGGCCTGCCTGTCGAACGGCACAACCTCTGGGAGGTGGTTGGTTCGAGTTACAAGAACGCGCTGGAGAGCGGCGGCGTCGAAAGCGTGGATATCGCGTTTCGCTGTCCTGTCATTGCCAGACCGAAGATCTCTGACTCATTCAGTGAGGACGGCCCCGGCGAACGCAAATCGGACGTGGTGTTTGCTATTGATAATGAACTGGTTACCGAGTTGAAGGTCACGGCACGTTTGCTGTATCGCAAGGCCGATCCCGAATTCATAGCGAAAACGTATGGGCTTGAGTCGGCGATCGAAGCACCAACCATCGAACTCAATGTGGCAACGCATACGATCACAGTCAGTCCCCCCTGACGACAGGGCGCTTGACCTTCGGCCCCGCACGGTTAGACTGAGTCTTTACTCAGGCCGGGCATCCGGCTGGTGGCAGAGCAGGATCATTAGCGTGTCAGATGACAGCACCAGATTACTGGAGCAACTCTATCCGGGCCTTGGAGGCCTGGACGATGGCGTGGCGGCGCGTTTGATTGCCAACTCAGAGACAGTCAATGTCCCGACCGGCGCAGTCGCATTCCAGAAAGGGGATGCCTGCAAGAACTTCATCCTGGTGCTCGCTGGCCAGGTACGCGTCCAGTTATCGTCGGAAGGTGGTCGCGAGGTCGTTCTGTACCGCGTGAAGCCGGGTGGCACCTGCGCCCTGACCACATCCTGCATCATAGGCAAGGAGGAGTATCCGGCCGAGGCGGTTATTGAGAAAGACGTCACGGCACTGATGATCCCCGATAGCGAGTTCCGGCAGGCCTTGCTCGATTCCGAGCCGTTCCGGCAGTTCGTCTTCCAGGGTTTTTCCCGGCGCCTGTGTGCGATCGTATCTCGCATGGAAAACGTTGCACTTAAAACAATCGATGAACGTCTGGCGCTTCAACTGCTGAAGGGAGATGACGATTCCCTGTCCAATATCACGCACCAGGTCCTGGCGGCCGAGATCGGGACGGCACGAGAGGTGGTGTCGCGCAAGCTCAAGCGTTTCGAGTCCGACGGTCTGATTCGCTCATCGCGCGGGCGGGTAGAAATTATCGATCGCAAGAATCTGCAGGTACTGTCGGGCGCGACAGACTCCTAAACCCCTGAAAAATCGAAGATTACGCACCTTTTGCGGCCGCAAGAGGTCGTTTGCCTGTGCCTGGCATTCAAGAAAAGTGTTGCAATTCCGTGTATATGTGCTAAAAATGCACACATACACGGATTTCGAGTCAATATCAGTGGGAATCAAAGAACACATCATTAAGAGTTGTCGCTACCTGTTACTGCCGGTTGTGCGTTTCGTATTGCGCCATGGGGTGACCGTCGTCGAGTTCGAGGAGCTGACGAAAGACGCCTATGTACAGGTGGCGAGAGAGGAGTACGGCATCGACGGTCGGCCCACGAATAACGCCCGGGTTGCCATGCTGACCGGTCTCAGCAGACGTGAGGTGGCCAAGGTTCGCGATCGTTTGCTCGAGGGCGGATTGTTCTCTGACGATAGCCGCGGCAACCGCATTTCGCAGATCTTGACGGGCTGGCATCTCGACTCAGAATTTACCGACGAAAAAGGCCAACCGAAAGTACTGCCCACGACTGGTCGTAAGGGGAGTCTGTCGAGCTTGCTGAAGCGATATGCTGGTGATCTTCCACATGGGGCAATTCGGAAGGAAATGCAGCAAAGATCGCTCATAGAGGAACAATCTGACGGTAGTTTTCGTGTATTGAAACGTGATTATGTTTTGTCCGATCTCGACCCAGAAAGTGTCAAGCGGCTGGGTGTCGTGTTGCATGACCATGCGACCACGCTGGAGCACAACTATAATGAAACGCGTACGACCGCTCCACGATTCGAAGCTATGGCCGACAACACATCGATCAAACCATCGACATACAGGGCATTTCAGAAGCTCGTCGAGAAACGGGGACTCTCGTTTCTTGAGGAGATGGATGGATGGCTATCAGACAACGAGCTAGAAACATCGACAGACTCCGCCGCGCGTACCGTTCGCTTGGGCGTCGGGGTCTATCTCATCTATGACGAAAACGAACAAGGATCAGTATCATGAACACTCTCCCCAGAATTATTGTTGCCTTCTTTGCGACGGCGATACTTGGCACCGCCGGCTGCGGTGGTGGCGGTGGTGGAGGTGATGACGGTGGCGTTGCGCCTCCTCCTACTTCTCCCCCTCCGACCGGTGGAATTACGCGATCTGGCGTTGCCGTAGGTCCTATCACGGGCTTTGGCAGCGTGATCGTTAACGGTGTGACTTACGACACCTCCAGTGCAACCTTCACGAAGGACGGCCAGCCTGCGACGCAGGACGATTTTTCCGTCGGGGAGGTCGTGCTGGTCAAGGGCTCCGTCGATGACGACGGCTCGAATGCCACGGCAGACAGCGTTGAATTCGATGATGTAGTGGAAGGGCCGGTGTCGAGCCACAACACGACCACAGGTGAGTTCGTAGTGCTGGGCCAGACGGTTCGCATTGTGGCGACCACCTCATTTGACGACACACCTGTGTGTCCAGCCGATCTTACTCAAGCGATTGCGGTTGAAGTCTCCGGCCTGGCCGACGCAAATGGCGTAATTGAAGCCACGCGTATCGACTGTCGCGACGCGACCTGGGATGGTGTCCTCGAAGTGAACGGCCTGGTAAGCGGCCACAATGCCGGCGCACAGACGTTCATGATCAATGCACTCGAAGTGGATTACAGCGGCGCGGCTGTAGACAATTTCCCGACGGCCGGCGTCATCAACGATGGCGATCCGGTTGAAGCCAAGGGCACCGTATTCGATGGCACTACACTTGACGCCACGCGCGTTGAGTACAAGGGCAATCGTTTCGCGAATGATGATGGAGACTTCGCTGAAGTTGAGGGCTTTATCACCCGCTTTATTTCGTCAACTGATTTCGATGTCAGCGGCATTCTCGTCACAACGAACGGCAGCACCGTCTACGAAGGCGGTACGGCTGCTGACCTCGGTCTCAACCTGAAGGTTGAAGTTGACGGCAACTTCGATGCCAGCGGCATCCTGGTTGCGACCAAGGTGGATATCAAGTCAGCGACGGCAGTTCGCGTGACCGGCACCCTGGACTCGGTATCCGGCAACACGCTGACCATCCTCGGCATTACCGTCAATACGGATCCATTGAAGACACGCTTCGAGGACAAGAGCGAGGCAGATATCGATCCGCTGCGTGTTGGCGACCTCGCCACTGGAAATTACGTGGAAATTCGGGGGCAGGAGCAGCCTGTTGGCCAGATTACCGCCTTACTGCTGGAACGTGAGGACTCCGATACTCGAACCGAGTTGCGTGGTTTCGTCGAGGTTGGTGGCAAGAGCGAGCCCAACCTTAGGGTGCTTGGTGTGACCATAGTCACTAGTGGAGCGACGGTTTATCGTGACTCTCGTGGTGCTACCGACGTCCCGATAAGCGCTGAAGTGTTCTGGGCTACGGTGCAAGAAGGCAGCCTGGTCGATGCTCGCGGTACCGAGTCGGGTGACACAACCCTGACGGCGACCGAGCTCGAACTACAAATGTAATAGAATCCGGGGTAATTGAGGTATCCGGCGTAGCGGGGCCGGATACCTCCAAAACAAAGAGCGAAGAACAATGAAAAAGAACGCCATGATGTATTGCTGCCGCAGCGAGAAGCATGTAGGTCACATGCAGCGCTCGATCGAGCTGGCGCGGGAGCTGAGCGACTCGTTCAACGTGACGATCCTTGTTGACGACGAGGGGCCGATGTTCATCGATGTTCCGGCATCGGTGCGCATTCAATCTCTCCCTGCATTGCCAGTAGATCCGAACTCCAATGTATTTGAGTTCGGCCACTCGGCTCAGTTCAGGGAAAGAATTATTGAGCGTCGGAATCGAATCCTCGAAACGTTCGAAGATCTGAAGCCTCGTGTCATCATCATCGATAATTTCCCTTTCCATCACCACCGGCTTCGGGGAGAAGTGCTGCCCCTCATTGAGCGGGCGCACAATGGTGTCTTTGGGGATTCCCTGGTCGTCTGCACTACAGACGGCATCATGATCGATGACTCGGCCAACAGCGATACTCGTGCCGATAAGGCAGCCCAGTTGCTCGACAAATACTTCGACATGGTGATCGTCCAGTCGGATCCTGTGTTTGCCCGCCTGGAAGAATTCTTTCACCCGCGGGACACGTTGCAAACGCCTGTATATCACGCGGGTTTCGTGGTTCCCGAGCAAGGCGATACACTGTCACGCCGCACCAATGAAAGCAGTGGCGAGATCCTCGTATCCGCTGGCGACGGCCGCTACGGCGGTGTTCTTTTTCGCGCCGCGGTGGAGGCGCAGCGCGTCTTGTGGCCGGTGTCCGAACGGCCAATGAAAATAGTTGCGGGGCCACGCCTGCCCGAAGAGGAGTGGCGGGACCTGCTTATCGCCACGAAAGGCATGGACGGCCTCGTACTGACAAGGTTGGTAGATGACCTGCGAGCCGAAATGGCATTCTCGCGATGCTCGGTCAGTCAGTGTGGCTACAACACGGCATTGAATGCAATTACGACGCAGACGCCGTCATTATTCATTCCCTGCCAGGATAACCAGCGACGTGAGCAGATAGCCCGGGCGCAAAGAATCATCTACTGGGGTGGTGGGCGATTGCTTATGCCTCATCACCTTAACAGCGCGTCACTGACTTACGAGATTGACCAGTTACTTCAGTTCCAACCCCGGAGAATCCGCTTCGATACCGACGGCGCCGCCAACGCGGCGAACCTGATTGAGCGGACCATGCACCTCAGTGACATGGGTTCCAACCAAACGTCCCTGATAACCGACGGACGCCCACCCCACTAGCTCGAAAGACTATAAGCCGCGACAGATAAGCGGCATGGAGCAAACGCAATGAGTGTAAAGCGAACACTACTTGGACCCCTTTGCCTGCTGATAGCGCTCACCGCATCGGCCAATGAAGAGCTCTTCGAGCGCGCCGCCAATGCGGCTCGCGAGGGCGACCTCGTACAGATGCAGCAGACCTATGAAACGATACTCGAGGCTGAATCCGGCAATGTGCGCGCGCTGAACGGTAAAGCTACCGCGCAGGCATGGCGTGGAAACTACTTTGCGGCCATCGAAACCTACCGACAGTCACTCGCGATCGAGCCGGAGAACCTGGAGGCGCTGGTCGGCATCGGCTACACATTCGCGTGGTCGAACGACTTCTCCTACGCCCAGGCATCTTTTGACCGAGCGCTTGCTCTCAGGCCGGACAATTACGAGGCACAAAAAGGCAGCGCTTATGTTGCGCTGTGGTCGGGTGATGCCGAAACGGCCCGCTCCCGATTCACCGAACTGTCAGTTACGAGCGGAATGAACCCGGAAATTTCTGTCGCGCTCGGCCAGGCGCATCTGCAACTGGGTGAATCGAAGGGCGCTTACACGGCATTCGACCAGGCATTGCAGCTTGATCCGGATACCCCGGCTGCCGCTGCAGGTCGTGTGGCTGCGCTGAATGCCGCACCCAAACTCGAAGCTGCTGCCTGGTATGGCTCAACATCGAACGCGGACTCCGGTCTGCGACTCGTCGAAGTGGGCTGGTGGGCAGGTCGCGATACGCGCCTGTCAGCACGTTACGACGATAGCCTGAGCCTCGACAACCCGGCCATTGTGCGCCGCGGTGAGAGTGCACGCACCTATCTTGCCGGTGTAAACCACGCTGTGAATGACACGCTGGCCGTGTCGCTCGAGGCTGGCGTTCGCCAGCTTCCCGACGGCGACCAGAATTTGTACCGGGCCGAAGCCGTTCTGAATAACCTGCCCGGCAAGGTGACCCTGGGCGCACAAATTGGCGATCATGAGCTGGGATACTCCGACAAGCTGTATCAAATAGGTATCGGTATTCCATTTGCCGAACGCTGGCAGGTCGAAAGTAACAACTACTTTTCAACGGTCGGTGCCGACAGGGATGACGAGTGGCGCAGCGTGCTGAACTTCTTATACGCCGCTGATAGCGGCTGGAACGCAATGGTTGGTGCCGGCGTTGGCGAGGTCGATCGCGGCGGGCTGGAGAACCCGGAAAACGTCCGGGTCGCCCATGCAATGCTTTCGATGCCCGTATTCGGTTATCACCGCCTGCATTTGGTGCTGCGTAACGAGGATCTGCCGGGTAACAGCGTCAACGTGGCGATGCTTGGTTTCACTTTCCGCATGCCGCGCTAAGAGGATTAGATATGCATTCCAATGAATCTGTACTCGCAGCCAACGAGTCACTCGACAATCGTACGGTGCGCGGTGCTGCACCACGCTCACCACTCATGTTCGCCTTCATCTTCGCCGTCTGGATCGCATCGTTGCTGTGGTTCGGACCCCGACTGTTGCAGTCGCTCGAAGCAGCCCGGGGTCCCGTGTCCAGTTTCGCGCTGCACTACTTTGTCACCTTCATTCCCGTGGCCTGGCTGTATGGCATTTACAATCTCAGTGTCGTGCTTTTCGCCATCATCAGTCGGCTGCAGGGCTCGATCGCATTTGCAGAGGGTGCACCCGATACGCCCGTCGCTGTGTTGTACACAACCTGCAATGATTTCGTCGAAGCAAGCGCCTTGTCCTGTGCCAGTCTCGATTACGAGCATTATCGCGTGTATATCCTCGACGACAGCAGCGATCGTGAAATCATGCGAACAATCGATCGATTCGCCGCGCGCTTTGAGCACGTGCAGGTGGTGCGACGCCAAGACCGGCAGGGTTTTAAGGCGGGCAATCTGAATAACGCACTCGCCGGTGTTGTTAGCGAACCGCTATTCGTTATCGCCGATTCGGACGAGATCCTGCCCCGTGATTTCCTGTCGACATTGGTGCCGCGCATCAACGGCGATCCGAACTGCGGCTTTATTCAGGCAAATCACCGCTGCCTGCAGCTTGGTACGAAGCTGCAGAAGGACCTGTGCCATGGCGTAGACGTGCACTGGAAGTGGTACCAGCCGCTGCGTAATCGATACGGCTTTGTCATGTTTCTTGGGCATGGCGCCATCTTGCGCCGCAGCTGCTGGCAGCAGGTCGGGGGCTTCCCGGAGGTTGTTAGTGAAGATCTCGCCTATGCAATTGCGATTCGCGAGCGCGGCTACTACGGCACGTTCGCCAGCGACGTGACCTGTTTCGAGGAATTTCCGGAGTCGGTCAGGTCATTCCGCGTTCGCCATGTGAAGTGGACGCGTGGTACCTGCGAATTCCTGCATCGCTACGGCTTGGGTCTGCTGCGCTCATCGCGTGTTTCCTGGAGCGAGAAATTCGACATCCTGTTTCCCACAGCAAATCTTCCCGTGACCCTGTTTTTCTTTCTTTACATGATACTTGCTGCGATCGTGCTGCCGGCAAGCATCGGGGAGCGTAATGCCCTGACGATCGAGTTATGGCAGGGCTCGTTCCAGATACCGGTCATGTTGATGCCGGCTGAAATGAACATCCTGTACACCTGGGACTTCTTCCTGATCACAGTGTGCGCACTGGTTTCGCCAATTTTGTGTTTCATTCTCGAGATGTGGCGCACGCCGATCCGCCTGTTACGCTTCCTGACGCACAGCACGGCGCTGTATGCGGCGCTGGCGCCGCTGTCAACGATCAGCGTGCTCGGCTACGCACTCACGCGCAAGGCGCGCTTCCTGGTTACTGGCGACCATAGCGACAGCCAGCGCGGGGGCAGCATCTGGAACGAAACACACCCTGATGCGAAAGGCGTGCAGCGCTTTGAGTGGTTGGCGGCGACCGTATTCGCGATCGGGGCGGTGGCGAGCTTCCAGATCGCTTTGTTCGGCATCGCTATTGCCTATGGCCTGATCTCTGTCATGCACAATAGCGACTGGGGCCGACCCGGATTGCAATCGCTCGTGTGGTTACCGTTCTCGTTTATCGCTACCGGGCTGGCATTGGGCGGCATGGGGCTATTCGGGATGCAGGCGGTGTTCTTCGGTTTCGGCTTCCACTTCTGAAGGATGGGTTTATGTAAGACTAAAACCTGATCTAAAGTGGGGTTTAATTTGCGCCATTGGAGCGTACTCTGGATGCTTAGCTAACTGCGGACAATGCTATGGCAAACATAGGCTTACGAGGCGTCGCGTATTGCGCTGCGCTCCTAGTGCTCGCGTCATGCGCAGCAACGCCGGAGGTACCGGTGGAGCGCGCTGATTCGACGATTTCTCAACCAACTGCCGGCGCTGGTGATACTGCATCAGCAGAAGCGCCCGCGAACGCTCCGTCGTCACCGGATGAGCAGGAAGCCGACCCGATTGTTCTGGGGACGGGCCAGTTCGTGCAGGCGGCACGCGGACCCGAGCGCGCCGTGTATGCGGGCGAAGATGGCGTCACGCTGAACTTCGAGAAAACCCAGCTGCATGAATTCCTGAGCGTCGTGTTCGACAAGATCCTGATGCAGAATTACGTCGTGGACTCCTCGGTGAACGGTACGGTGACGTTGCATACCACGCGACCCATTACGCAGGCAGCGGTATTACCGACTGTTGAAGCCGTGCTGCAGCTCAATAATGCGGCGTTAATTTACGATGATGGCGTGTACCGGATCATCCCAATGGATGCAGCACCCTATGCAACGCGCTCGCCCTCAGTAGGACGCTATTCGTCCGGCCGGGACGTAGGTTACGGTTTCCAGGTTGTGCCGCTGCAGTTCGCGTCGGCAACTGAAATCGAAAAAATTCTGACGCCGTTCCTCGCAGATGGCAGCACGCTGCGTGTTGATGGGGCCCGCAACGTCCTCATACTCGGTGGTCCTCGCTTCAGGCTGGAGGAACTGCTCGCCACCGTGCGCACGTTCGATGTCGACTGGTTGAAGGGCATGTCGTTTGCGCTGTTCCGCCTGGAATACGCGGATTCCGTCACTATGGTGGAGGAACTCGAACAAATCGTTGGTGAGGGAAGTGATACACCGCTGGCGGGAATCGTTCGTTTGTTGCCAATCGAGCGACTGAATGCCGTGCTCGTTATTACACACCGCCCGGATCATATTGCCAGCGTGCGTGCCCTTATCGAACAATTCGACCTGGGCGTTGAAGGCAGTGGTGGGCGCCGTTTGTTCGTCTACGAGGTGGAAAACGGTAAGGCAGAGAACATCGCTGCTTCGTTGCAGCAAATTTTTGGTACCGGTGAGGGCACGGATGAGGCCACGCGCCAGGGCGGACTCCCTGCGGATAGCGTCTTCCGCTCCGCGACTTCTATATCACGGCCCGTGCGTCAGCCGGGAGCTTCCATCGTCGGTCAGGCACGGTCACCGGACTCTGCCAATGAGGGTGACGGTATCGCGGCCGATCCACAGAGTGATATCAAGGTGATCGCGGACACCGATAACAATTCGATTCTCGTGCTTGCGAGCCAGGAAGACTATCGGTCGATCGAAGCAGCGATTCGTCGACTCGACGTGGCACCGCGGCAGGTGCTTATCGAGGCAACGATTGCAGAGGTATCGTTGTCTGACAATCTCAACTACGGAGTACGTTGGTTCCTTGAAGAGTCGGATTGGGAGCTGGGTTTCAACGCGCCGGTACCGACAGGTGCTGGCGGTGAAGGCCTGGCGTTTGCATTCTTTGACCAGGATAGCAGCGTGCAAGCATTTTTCGATTTGCTTGCGGCCACTTCGAGTGTGAAGTTTCTCTCGACGCCACAGGTGATGGTGCTCGATAACCAGACGGCGACTATTCGTGTTGGCGACCAGATCCCGGTTACGACGCGGAGTTCACAGAGTACTACTAACCCGGATGCGCCCATCGTTACCGAAGTGCAGTTTCGTGATACCGGCACACTGCTGACGGTAACACCGCGAATCAATGCTGGCGGACAGGTGACGCTCGAAATCAGCCAGGAAGTCAGCCTCCCGGGTTCGTCACCGGCCGTGGGCGGCGGGGGTAATGTGTCCATTGCTCAGCGTACAATCAACAGTAGTGTTACCGTGCAGAGTGGACAGACTGTGGTGCTTGGGGGCTTAATTCTTGAGAATACGACAGAGGGTAAGACGGGCGTACCGATCCTGAAGGACATTCCGTACCTGGGTAACTTGTTCAGCTCGACGACCCAGGATGTGTTTCGCACCGAGTTGTTGATCACGGTGAAGCCCCAGGTCATAACGAATAGCAGTGAAATGCGCAGGGCTACAGAAGATCTACGCCACCAGATGCGCCGCGCAAGTGAATACGAAGAACTGGTGAAAGAATCGCGCGACGCCGAGTAGTTGAGCGCGATGCAGGGAGTGAGTTTTGAGAAGCAGCAGGTTTCGTCGATTTGCCATTGTGTCGCTGGCAGGCAATATTATTGCTGCGGTCTTTATGGTGGCGCTTTACCATTACGTTGCATTACAAAACTTCGAAGAGATTCGCACTGAGCAGAATATGGAGCTGGCCCGCTCCGTGTCCAACACCATCGTTGATGATGTCGTTGAGCTGCAGGCGCTGGCTGCGACAAGCAGTTGGGCGGAGTTACAGGCGAGTCCCGAAATTGAGCGTTTTGCAGAAGACATAGAGCGCGACATCGATCAACTGCATATCCTGGAACTTAATGTTTTTGACACCAACGGCCTGGTGCTGTATTCGACGGAAAGACAGCGGATTGGCGCCAAAGTCCTGATGAACGCAGGTGTGGAAAGGGCAGCGGCTGGTGAGGAGGTCAGCGCGATTGTTCGGGAGGATGCATACAATCGTTTCGATCGCGTAGTTGAAGACCGCGATATGGTTGAATCCTATCTGCCGTTGATAGATGACGCTGGTAGTGTGATCGGTGTGTTCGAGATTCACTCGGACGTTTCCGGCTTTTATGAGCGCCTCGTGGAAACACAACGGACCGTGGTGATCGGCGCTTGTGTCGCGCTGCTGTTTCTTTATTCGCTGTTGCTGATCTGGTTTCGGCGCGCCGACCGTCAGCTGTTTTCGGGTCAGACGCCGGTGCGTTCTTCCCGGCGTGGTAACCGTGAGTTGGAGACGATTAGTCAAGCCAAATCCGAGTTCGTGGCGACCATCAGTCACGAGCTTCGCACACCGCTGAATGCGGTGTTGGGCATGACCGACCTCCTCAACCTGACACAACTGACGACCAAGCAGCGCGAATACATACAGACGATCCAGAGTAGTGGCGACATGCTCATCAGCTTGATCGACAACCTCCTGGATTTCGCGCACCTTGAAAGCGGCGAGCTGCAATTGCAGAAGAGCGAGTTCAATGTCATGGACTTGTTGGAACGCGTGTTGCACATCATGGGTCACTCGGCCTCGGCCAAGGGTCTCGAGCTGGTGGGCGACATACAACATGATCTGGATTTGCGAATTCTGGCCGACAAACGGCGCCTGCAACAAATCCTGATTAATCTCTTGAGTAACGCGGTCAAGTTTACCGAGAACGGCGAAGTGGTTGTCGAGGTAAGCGAGACGCAAGGACCGAACGACGATCTACGCCTGCGATTTGCGGTAGGCGACACCGGGCCTGGTATTGATGACAGCGCTCGCGAGCGACTGTTTGCGGCATTCGCGAGTGGCAATCGGCCTGCATCAAGCCAGAAGTCGGGTAGCGGTCTAGGACTGACAATCAGCAAACAGCTGCTCGACAGCATGGGCGGAAGTATTGAGATTAAGGAGCGAGATGAGGGGGGTACCGAAGTTGCCTTCGAGGTTCCCGTTTCCCGAGTCAGTTCATCCCAGAATGGCGACCTGACGGCCGATCCGGATGATTGTTTGCAGCGCGTATTCAGCATAATTTCCAGTCCGTCGCAGCAGAGGAGTATTTGCCGACTGCTGAGCAAGTGGAACGTAGAATGCGAGAAGTCGTCGGATATCGAAGAGGGCCTGCAGCGACTAAGGGCAGCCGCATCAGGCGGCAGGCCTTTTGACAGCGCGATTATTGACTCCGCTCTGACGCCAGAGGATCACCTGCTTGTTGTGCGTCGAATTCGTAACAGTGCCGAAACAGCAAGCCTACCCATCATACTGCTGACATCGATCAGCAAGCCCCTGGGTGTTGGTGAGGTGTCTGCCCTTGGGCATCTGACCTGCGTTAACAAACCCCTGACGCCTCTGGGGCTGCGCTTCAACCTGATGCGATCCGCGCGACGTGAACTCGACCACAGATCAGTATCAGTGGACGAGCCTGCAGACGATGTTTACTCAGCGACAAGGGATTTGAAAATCCTGATTGCCGAAGACAACCCCGTTAGCCGGGGTGTCTTGCTGAATATGTTGCAGTCTGAGGGCTTTACCCCTGACGCTGTGGAAGACGGACCCGCTGTACTCGAAGCTTTGCAGGTTCAGGACTATGACCTGTTGCTGCTTGATTGCCAGATGCCGGGCATGGACGGCGATGTGGTAACCGAGAGGGTCAGGCAAGATCCGGAGCGATACGGCGGCGATCCCGTGATCGTCGCGGTAACCGCCGATACAACCGAAAAGCACCGGGATCAATGCATCGCTGCAGGCATGGACGATTTCATGCCTAAGCCGATTCGTCTTGATAGTCTGCGCTCGGGCCTGGGGCGCTGGGTCTCGATGTCGGCCGCGCGTGGCAATGCTGAGAACCAGGCAGAGCTGGCTTATTTGCGGCGGGGCCTGGTCGAGCGCACCGGGCATGACGATGAGTCTTTCCTCAAGAACTACATTGGGCTGTTTCTCGAGGATACAGAGAAGCGGCTCGACCAGATGAGCCGGTCGTTTGCGAGCGGCAAGTCCACGGCGGTTAGGCGCGAATGCCACGCTTTGAAAGGCGCCTGTCTCGAATTGGGGGCAAGCAGAATGGCGGGCTTCTGCGACGACCTGTCCGCTGCCGCAAAAAACGACAGCCGCGAGGAAATGGTGGTTGTGCTTGAAGAACTGGTGCGCGAACTAGATCGGCTGCGGCCCGTCTACGAATCTGTTCAGGTCAACTCAACGAGCCCCAACTGAGACGCAATCGACACAGCCTCGGTGCGATTGCTCGCGTCGAGCTTGTTCAGGATCGAGTGCACGTGAAACTTGACCGTGGACTCCGAGATGAACAGCGTCTCGCCAATGTCGCGGTTGGTCTTGCCGCTCGCAATGAGTTCCAGAACCTGTGTTTCGCGCTTGCTGAAACGCACGCTTTCCACTTCGGACGCGCTCGAGCGGCGGTTCATGTGCTGCATAAGCTTGCCGGCCACCGTCGATTCGAGCGCAATGCCTCCCGTGCTGACGCTTTCGATTGCGTTGACGAGTTCGCGTTGCCCGCAGCCCTTTAGCAGGTAACCGTCGACACCGAGCTCGGCGGCCTGGACGATGCGGTCTTCGTCGTCATGAGAGGTATATATGATCACCTTAACTTCCGGCGCGTTCTTGCGCACGAGCCGCAGAGCTTCAACTCCGTGGGTACGCTCGAGCTCAAGGTCGAGCAGCACGATCTCGGCACCCGTTTCCTCGATCACCCGGAACAGGTCATCGACGTCTTCCATATCCGCCACAACCTCAATACTCTCGGTGGCGCTGAGCATTTGCTTGATGCCAAATCGCACGACCGGGTGGTCGTCAACGATGATCGTTTTTATCGCCACGTATTGGACTTCCTGATGAGTTGGACGCTGGGATGCTGGATTTACTCTTGCACCCCGTAAATTTACAGGGTTCACCCTGAGGATGCTACAGGGCAGGCGATAATAAGCCCCGCCAGGCCACGAAACTCCTCGTCTATACGGGTTTTCCCAACCCGACTTTCGATCAGGTTTTTAACCCGAAAGTCCGCTCCGATGGTGGGTCACAGGAGCGCGTGCAGTCATTAGAATTGATGCTGACTACAAAAATTATCACGAGTGGAGCTGTGCCCGATGAAGTCCTTAGCCGCAGTTAAAATCGGGCCTGCGCGACTGGTTGCCGTGGACTCTCCTGAGAGGGAGCCGTTATGCGGTCTGCTTGTCGATGCCGGCAAATTGATGTCTCCTGACGTTGATCGAGCGTTGCGCTTGCAGCGCGAGCAGGACCATTGGGAGCGAATTGGGTCCGTACTTATCAAGCTCGGACTGGTTTCCGAGACCGACGTCGCCGAAAGCCTGGCTGGCCAGCTTGGTCTGGATCTCGCCGAACGCGCCGACTTTCCCGATGAGGTTCCCGGGAACAGCGGTATCGCCCAGCGCTTCCTGAAAAAGAACAAGGCCTTAATTATTGCCGAAGGTGAGGATGAACTCACCGTTGCGATGGCCGATCCGCTCGATGAATACGTGGTGGAGTCGCTGTCATTGTGCAGTGGCAAAAATATTATTCCGCGCCTCGGCATACCGTCTGAAATTGAGGCGGCGCTGGACAGTTTGTATGACGGGACCGGGAGCGCCGGCGCAGCCACAGACGGAGAGGTTGCTCAGTACTATGACGATGTCGAGCAACTCAAGGAGTTGGCCGGCGAGGCGCCCGTTATCAAGCTCGTCAACCAGCTTATCCAGAAAGCCGCAGAGAGCGGCTCGTCAGACATTCATATAGAACCTTTCGAGGGCCAGCTCAAGGTACGTTATCGCGTGGATGGCCTGCTGCGGGAGGTCGGTGCACCACCGCTGCAATCCGCGGCGGCGGTTATCTCTCGCGTCAAGATC
>JAIBDF010000130.1 GCA_024679535.1 Chromatiales bacterium | reverse complement strand
TAACTACCGCAAAGCATTGTCCTTTACCCTTATCGCAACTCTCGGTTTGACGCTGTCAGCCACCGCAGTCGCGCAAGCTGGCCGCGATTACGTCTACGTTGTCGGTTCGTCGACAGTCTATCCGTTTGCCACCGTAGTTGCTGAACGATTCGGACGCGGCAGCGAATTCAAAACGCCGAAGATCGAGTCGACTGGATCAGGCGGCGGCCTGAAATTGTTCTGCGACGGCGTTGGCGTTGACTACCCTGACGTCACGAATTCGTCGCGTGCGATCAAACAGTCGGAAGTCGATTCCTGCGCCGCGAACGGCGTCACCGGGATCGTGGAAGTTAAAATCGGCTACGACGGAATTGTCTTCGCCAACGCTATCGGCGGCAAGGCCATGAAACTGAGTCGTACCGACATCTTCCTGGCCCTGGCGAAGAAAGTCCCCGGCGATGCGGACGGGGAGCTTATCGAAAATCCCTACACGACCTGGGCCGATGTGAACCCGGAGTTGCCGGCGATCAAGATCGAAGTACTGGGACCGCCGCCGACGTCGGGTACGCGCGATGCATTTGTCGAACTGGCGATGGAGGGCGGTTGCAAAGCGACGCCGTGGATTGCTGCGCTGAGGAGTGACGACAAGAATCGCTACAAGGCGATCTGCCACACCATTCGCGAGGACGGCGTGTTTGTCGAGGCAGGTGAGAACGACAATCTGATCGTGCAGAAACTGCAGGCCAATCCGGATGCATTCGGTATCTTCGGTTTCAGTTTCCTCGATCAGAACATGGAGAAGGTGAAAGGCTCACTCGTCGACGGTGTTGCACCGACGTTCGATGCCATTGCGGATGGTGAGTACCCCGTTTCGCGTCCGCTGTACTTTTACGTAAAGAAAGCGCACGTTGACGTCATTCCAGGACTGCGTGGCTTCCTGCGCGAATTTACGAGTGAACGCGCGTGGGGCGAAGAGGGCTACCTCTCGGATCGCGGCCTCATTCCAATGCCGGATGCCGAGCGTCGCGAAGTTGC
This sequence comes from Chromatiales bacterium, assembly GCA_024679535.1. Classification (GTDB taxonomy): domain Bacteria; phylum Pseudomonadota; class Gammaproteobacteria; order Steroidobacterales; family Woeseiaceae; genus UBA1847. The sequence continues at coordinate 7,281 of JAIBDF010000130.1, read as the reverse complement.
GGCAGCGGTTCGCGACCTGACACCGTTGTCGAAGGCCGCAGACTAAAACACTAAACATGCAAGCCACCACACTCATCCTGCTGCTCGGCCTCATGGCCGTCACCGCGTTCTATTTAGGTCGCGGCCGATCGCTGTCTTTGGTCGGCGGGCATGGTCATGGCTTGGCATTGCATTCACTACCCGGCTACTACGGCTACTACGTCGCCATCTGGGTGGCGCTGCCTGCGCTCGGTTTGTTTCTGCTCTGGGTGCTGCTCGAACCCCGAATTGTGGTGGCGCTGGTTGTTAACGGGCTTCCGGAGGCCTACCAATCATTGCCGGCTGGAGAGCTCAATCTGCTCGTCAACAACATCCAGAACTTCGCCGCTGGCGACGTCATCAGTGTGGAGGTTGACCGGGTCCTCCAGGATGCGGCAGCGCAGTTCAACGATTACCTCGCGAACAGTCGCCAGATTCTCGCGGTACTGGCGTTAGGGCTCGCGGGTCTGGCGGGATCGTTAGCCTGGCGCCGGATTCACCCGGACTTGCGCGCGCGCAATCGCGTGGAGCGTGTGATTCGCTGGTTCCTTATTGCCGCATCAAGCATCGCGATTTTCTCGACGATTGGCATTGTCTTGTCGGTACTGTTCGAGGCTATACGCTTCTTCCAGAAAGTCCCCGTTACGGAATTTATGTTTGGTCTCAACTGGAGCCCGCAAACGGCAATCCGCGCAGACCAGGTCGGAAGTTCCGGCAGCTTTGGCGCCGTGCCCTTGTTTGCCGGCACGTTGCTCATAACGGCTATCGCAATGGTGGTTGCCGTGCCCGTCGGTTTGATGACGGCGATCTATCTGGCCGAATATTCCAGCACAAGAGTTCGCGGTATTGCCAAGCCATTGCTGGAAATCCTGGCCGGTATCCCGACAGTGGTTTATGGGTTCTTTGCCGCATTGACCGTGGCACCATGGGTGCGACGGGCAGGTGAGGCAGCCGGTTTCGAGGTCGCGTCCGAAAGTGCGCTGGCAGCTGGGCTTGTTATGGGCATCATGATTATTCCGCTGGTGTCCTCTCTGTCAGACGATGCGATTAACGCCGTTCCGAGTGCTATGCGTGATGGCGCGCTGGGGCTGGGGTCGACGCGCTCCGAAACGATGACCAAAGTCATTTTGCCAGCTGCGCTGCCGGGTATTGTCGGCGGAATTCTGCTGGCAGTATCGCGCGCAATCGGCGAGACCATGATCGTGGTGATGGCCGCAGGTCTCGCCGCAAACCTCACGGCAAATCCGTTTGCAGCAGTTACTACTGTGACCGTGCAAATCGTCACGCTACTGGTTGGCGACCAGGAATTTGATAGTGCGAAAACGCTTGCGGCGTTCGCCCTTGGCCTGATGCTGTTCGTGGTCACGCTGTTCCTGAATATCATCGGCTTGAGCGTGGTGCGTAAGTACCGCGAGCAATACGACTAGGCGCTGATAATGAGTACTGACAGGACAACCAGGCGGAAAGTCGAGGCAGGACTGCCGCGCCGTCGCCGCAAGGAGGCCAGGTTCAAGGTGCTGGGTATGCTGGCCACCGCAGTTGGCATTCTTTTTCTGGGGGTGTTTTTTGCGAGCCTCATTGGCAAAGGGGCGTCTGCGTTCAAACAGACCTACCTGCAACTCGAGATTGAACTCAGCGAAACGGTGCTTGCACCGGATGGCGAACTCGACCTTGCATTTGCCGACTTTGAAGGCTTGGTGCGCGCTTCTCTGCGGCGCGAACTGCCCGACGTTACAGGCCGTCAGGATCGCCGAGAGCTCTATCGAATTGTCAGCATCGGCGCGGGTTACCAGCTGCGCGACCTTGTGGCCGGGAACCCGGAGCTACTAGGTACCACGCAGTCCTTGTGGGTGCCCGCATCGTCCAATATCGACATGCTGATCAAAGGCAATATTGACGCCAGCCTTGCGGAGGCGCTGCGACCGGTTTCCGACAAACAGATTGCATGGGTGGAATTTTTTCGAGAGGCGGGGCGCCTCGAGACGCGCTTCAACTCGGCGTTATTTTCCAATGGTGATTCCCGCGAGCCTGAACTTGCCGGCATCAAGGGTGCCGTCATGGGGTCGCTTTATATGTTGATGGTGACGATGGTGCTGTCGTTCCCGATTGGCGTTGCTGCAGCGATCTATCTCGAAGAGTTCGCGCCACGGAATCGGTGGTCAGACCTGATTGAGGTCAACATCAACAACCTCGCGGCTGTGCCGTCGATCGTATTCGGTTTGCTGGGCCTGGCTGTGTTCATCAACTGGGCGGCGTTGCCGAGATCTGCACCGCTTGTCGGTGGCCTGGTGCTGACGCTACTGACCCTGCCCGTCATAATCATTGCGTCACGCGCTGCGATCAAGGCTGTGCCGCCGTCCATTCGTGAAGCCGCGCTGGGGCTCGGCGCGTCGCAAACGCAGGTCGTATTTCACCATGTTCTGCCGCTGGCGATGCCCGGCATGCTGACCGGGGCAATTATCGGGATGAGCCGTGCACTCGGTGAATCAGCTCCCTTGCTCATGATCGGCATGGTGGCGTTTATCGTCGACGTTCCGGGAAGTCTCACAGATCCTGCAACCGCGTTGCCAGTGCAGATTTTTCTATGGGCCGACAGCCCGGAACGGGCATTCGCTGAGCGCACATCCGCCGCGATTATTGTTCTTCTCGGGTTCCTGCTGGTGATGAATCTGACTGCAGTCATATTGCGGAAAAGGATGGAGCGCAAATGGTAACCTCCGAAGGTATGAGTACGGTGACGGAAATCCCGGAACGCAGGACTGAACTAACGGGCGAGACCGTCGGCAACATCCGTTCGGATCATCCGTTTATGGTCGCTGAGGACGTAAACGTCTACTACGGTGACAATCATGCGATTCAGCATGTGTCGCTCGAGATCGGCAAAAAGGAAGTCATCGCGCTTATCGGTCCGTCCGGTTGTGGCAAGTCGACCTTCCTGCGCTGTCTCAATCGCATGAACGACACGATCGAGACGGCGCGTGTAACCGGTAACATCACGCTGGATGGCAAGGACATCTACCGCAAAGAACAGGACCCTGTGGCATTGCGCGCCCGCGTTGGCATGGTTTTTCAGAAACCGAACCCATTTCCCAAGAGTATCTATGACAACGTTGCCTATGGTCCGCGGATTCATGGTCTCGCGGCCGACAGGGCGGAGCTCGATAACATCGTGCATTCAAGCCTCGAGCGTGCAGGCCTGATTAATGAAGTGAAGGATCGATTGGACGAGCCAGGCACCAGCCTGTCCGGCGGTCAGCAACAACGCCTCTGCATCGCACGCACGATTGCTGTGAATCCGGAGGTCATTCTGATGGATGAGCCTTGCTCGGCGCTGGACCCGCTCGCTACTGCTCGAATCGAGGATCTCATGGACGAGCTGTGCGAGGACTACGCCATTGTAATCGTGACACACTCCATGCAGCAGGCCGCGCGCGTCTCAAAGCGTGTTGCGTACTTCCACCTGGGGCTGCTTGTGGAGGTCGATGAGACGGACAAGATCTTCACCAATCCGCGTCACAAACTCACAGAAGACTACATTACCGGCCGCATCGGCTAGCCCCTCATTTTTTCCAAGAAGGCGCTGAAGCGCTTCTCGGAAAACCCGACCGCTATGAATCGCGGCGATTCGAGGACCGGACGTTTCATGAGCGTTGGCTGATCCAGCATCAACGCAAACGCCCGGTTCTTCGTCATACCGACCCGGTCAACTTCCGGAATCTTGCGCCAGGTCAGGCTTTGCCGATTCAGCAGCTTTTCCCATTCGATTCGTGCTGCCCAGCGTTCCAGCATCTGGATGTCGAGGCCGGCGTCCCGCACATCGTGAAAACGAAATTCAATGTCATTTTCGGCGAGGTATTTGCGGGCTTTACGGCAGGTGTCGCAACTCTTGATTCCGTAAACAGTGAGCATGGTGTTAGTCCAGGTTTCTCAGCAGGTCATTGAGACCGGTCTTGGCACGAGTTTTGGCATCAACCTGCTTCACAATAACCGCACAGTACAGCGAGTACTTGCCGTCGGCGGAGGGCAGGTTGCCCGAAACGACAACCGAGCCGGCCGGAATACGGCCATAGGTAATCTCTTCCGTCTCGCGATTGTAGATGCGGGTGCTTTGACCGAGGTAGACACCCATGGAGATGACCGAGCCCTGTTCAACGATGACGCCTTCAACGACCTCGGAGCGTGCACCAATGAAGCAGTCGTCTTCGATTATCGTAGGTCCTGCCTGGATCGGCTCGAGGACACCGCCAATGCCGACGCCACCAGACAGGTGGACGTTCTTGCCAATCTGCGCACAACTGCCGACCGTGGCCCAGGTATCCACCATGGTGCTGCTATCGACGTATGCGCCGATATTCACGTAGCTCGGCATCAACACAACGTCCGGTGCAACGAAGGCGCCCTTGCGTACAATGGCATCCGGCACGACGCGAACGCCATCGGCCTGAAATTGCTCTTCCGAGTATTCGGCATACTTCATCGGTACCTTGTCGTAGAAACGACTGTGACCGCTCTCTATGACTTTGTTGTCGGTCAGGGCGAAACTTAGCAGCACCGCTTTCTTGAGCCACTGGTTGACCTGCCAGTCACCGTCCTTTTTTTCCGCCACGCGGGCTGCGCCCGAATCCAGCAGGGCGATCGCTTCCCGCACAGCCGCTTCGACCTGTGCGCGGTCTGCGAAACCCTGCGCCCGATTTTCGAAAGCGTCTTCAATGATGTGTTCCAGTTCCTGCATGTTCTCGCTCTTAAGTATTGCCGGCGCCGCGGTCGAGGTGTTCCACGAGTGCTTCGCCCAGCTGTTGTTGTTGCTTCTCGTCCAGCACGCCGCCACCTGACTCGAGGCAAACGTAGAATACGTCTTCTGCGCGCTCGCCAATAGTCACAATTTTCGCTGCCTCAATATCGATGCCCTGCTCGATGAAGACCTGGCCGATGCCGCTCAGGAGGCCGGGTCGATCCGCGGCCCGCAATTCGAGGACCGTCTGGTCGTTGGCTATACTCGGACTGAAGTCGACCGTCGTTTTGGTGGTGAACATGCGGGCCTGGCGTGGCAGGGCGCGCGTTACTGATACCATCTTGTCACTTGGCGCGGTCAGGATGCGGGTCAGGGCACGTCGCACCTTGGCGATACGTCGCTCATCGCTGTCAACGCGCTGGTCCAGTTCCATGAAGACAAGCGTCACGATACTGCGGGACTTACCGAGGGACACGATGCGGGCGTCGATGATCGTGAAGCCGAGTTCGTCGAGCACGGCTGTGGCGTGTGCGAACGTCCGACTCTCGCGCGGTGTGTACAGCACGGCTTCGACGCCATCTCCTGTATGACGCCGCCGCACATCAACGAGTCCAATCTCCGAGTCTGTGTCGGAATCTGCCAGCCACTCGGTGTGCCACGTGATTTCCTTAACCCGATGCTTGAGGAAATAATTGTCGTTCAGCAGCGACCAGACGTGGTTGATGCGCTCGACGGAAATGCCACGCTCCACGAGAATCGTACGGGCTTTTTCCTGTTTTTCATTGAGCAGGAGTTCGCGATCTATCGGATTTTCCAGGCCGCGTCTGAGTGCTCGTTTCGTCAGGAGGTAGAGATCCTGGAACAGCTGTGCCTTCCATGAGTTCCAGAGTTTTGGGTCGGTGCCGCGAACATCAGCAACGGTCAGGATATACAGGTAGTCGAGGTGCAGAGGATCGCCCACGGTCGATGCAAACTCATTGATGACGTCCGGATCGTGGATATCTTTCTTTTGAGCCGTCATGGACAAGACGAGGTGATTGCGGACGAGCCACGCCACAATGCCGGCTTCATATTTGCTGAGCCCGTGCTCGAGGCAAAACGACTCGGCGTCGACAGCGCCCAGTTCGGAATGGTCGCCACCGCGTCCCTTCGCAATGTCGTGAAACAGGCCGGCCAGATAGGCGATTTCAGGCTGTTCGAGCCCCTGCATGACCTCGCTGCAGTGGGGAAACTCGTCGTCGAAACGGGAGAGAGCAAAGCGTCGCAGGTTGCTGACAACAAACAGCGTGTGTTCATCCACGGTGTAAGCGTGGAACAGGTCGTACTGCATTCGCCCGACAATGCGGCCAAAGGCCGGAATATAGAGCCCCAGGACACCGTATAGATTCATTCGTCGCAGTTCGTGGGTCACACCTTCGGGCGCACGCAGGATCGCAAGGAACAGGCGATGGTTGCGTGGGTTCTGCCGGAACTCGTCGTCGATCAGGTGGAGATTGCGTTTGATCAAACCGACCGTGTAGGCACTGACGCCACGGATCTCGGGGTTCTGCTGCAGCTGCAGGAACAGTTCGAGAAGCGCGGATGGATCATTGCGGAATACGTTGTTGTGGACCGTCTGCAGGAAGCCGTTCTTGACCTGAAAGTGCGCGTTGAGGGGCTCGGCTTTTGCGTCCGGGTCCATGAGAATGGCTTCCTCGAACAACTGCAGAAGCATCTCGTTGAGGCGGCTCAGGTCCATCACTGTTCGGTAGTAGCGCTGCATGAGTTGTTCCACAGCGAGCGTGTAGGTCGCATCCTCGTAGCCGAGCATCTCGGCCAGGTTCTTCTGATGGTCGAACAGCAGGCGATCTTCGCGGCGACCGGTGAGAATATGCAGCGCGAAACGGATCCGCCACAGGAACGCCTGGCCTTCCTGCAGGAGGCGCAGCTGGCCCGGTGTCAGGAAGCGATAATCGACAAGTTCGCGCAACGTGGCTGCGCCAAAATGCCGTTTCGCCACCCAGCCGATCATTTGAATATCGCGCAGACCGCCCGGGCTGCCCTTTACGTTGGGTTCGAGGTTGTAGGCGGTATCGTGGTAGCGATGGTGCCGGACTATCTGTTCCTTACGCTTTTCCTCGAAAAACCGGTCTGAGGGCCACATCTGCTCGGGCGCAATGGCGGCCTGCATGGCCGTAAACAGTGACTCCGGGCCTGCCAGGAGGCGGGCCTCCATCAGCGTTGTGGCGACGGTCAGGTCCGCAGCGGCCTCCTCTTGGCACTGCGCGACGCTGCGTACGCTGTGGCCGACCTCCAGTCCGATATCCCACAGGGCGGTGACAAAGGCGGAGAGGCCGTCATCGCTCCCGTCTGGCAGGGTGTCCGGCACCAGCAGCATGATGTCGACATCGGACGACGGGTGCAGTTCGCCCCGCCCGTAGCCGCCGACGGCGATCAAGGCGGCCCCAAGTGGCTCGATGTGCTCGCGCCAGAGGCCGATCAGGATGCCGTCAATCAGGTCCGCACGGGCATGCACGAGGTCGACGACCGAC
>JAIBDF010000112.1 GCA_024679535.1 Chromatiales bacterium | reverse complement strand
TTCCCAGATCGCGACCTGTGACTCCATGGGAAGCTCGAGTCCCCCGTGACTTTTCGGCACGTCGATTGCCGTAAACCCGAGTTCGATGGCGCGCTGCTTGTTTCGGGCTGTTGTCTCGGGGGGTAGCGCCCCCTCATTCAGTTCGGCTTCTACTTCATGTGGTTGTAGGTACTCGTCGGCGTACTGGCGGGCGATTTTTTGCCACTTTCGGGCATCTTTACTCAGTGGGATTTCCATGGCGTTCTCGTCAGGAATAATGTTGTGGGAAATAGCGGCGCAGCAGGTCCGTGATTGCACGCATCGCCTGGTCACGGTTGAACGAACGTGGGCTGAGGAGGTACGACAGCCACATGCCGTTGGTCATCGATGTCAGGGCGGTGGCGACCGATGCTGCGTTGACGTCCTTATAGTTGCCGTCCGCGATGATTTCCGCGCAGAGAGTCGCCACGACCTCGTCGTAATAACGGTCCTGTTCGTTGCAGATCCTGCGGTAGGTGGGCCGTGACTTGACCTCGCCCCAGAACGCGAACCAGACGGCGATTTTTTGCCGGTCGATGACAGACGGACGGAGGTCGAGCTCCATCACGGCGAGCAGCTTGGCGGCAGCATCGGGCCCGGAGGATTCGAGTGCCTTGTTGAAACGGGTTTTGTAGTCGTTTGCCAGGTGCCGCAACGTCTCGGTGAGCAGGTTGTCCTTGCTTTCGAAGTGCAGGTTCACGATGCCCTGCGACAGGCCGGCTTCTTTGGCGACGTCACCGATCGACGTGCTGCTCATACCTTTGCGGGCAATGCATTTCATCGTCGCGGCAATGAGCTGGCCCCGCCGCCGCTCGCGGCTGGCCGTGCGTCCGGTTGATCTTGCGGTGGCTGCCATGGACCGATTCTGCCATACTATGAATGAATACTCATTCATTTCTGGATACCTGTTTCTCAGCATGCGTAAACTCACCCGTTCCAACGAGCATTTTCAAAAAGCTTGCTCGAAGCTGCCGCTCGGCGTGGCATCCAACTTCCGTTACTGGGGAGACGACAAGACGATCTATGTCGATCATGGCAAGGGCGGGCGGATCTGGGATATCGACGGCAACGAGTACATCGACTACCGCCTCGGTTATGGCCCGACCATCCTGGGCTATGCCGATGAGCGTGTTGACGAGGCTGCACGCGAGGGGATGGGCGTCGGCGGCGTCTTTGCCTTGTCGACCGAAAAGGAATACGAAGTCGCGTGCCGTATCAGCAAGATGGTTCCAGCGGCTGAACTTGTGCGTTTTTCCAATTCAGGTACCGAAGCCGTAATGGCCGCGATGCGGGTAGCGCGCGCCTTCACCGGCAAGGACAGTCACGTGGTCATGGAGGGCGGGTACCACGGCCTGTCCAACCTGGTCATGTGGGGGAAAGAGTTTGACGACTGGCTGCCAGGCGATGCGGAGCCGTCCATTGAGCCCTATGGTGACGGCGTTCCGGCTGTGACCAAACAGCTGTTCCACCTTGTGCCAATGAACGATGCAAACGCGCTCGAGGACCTGCTGAAGAAAAAACACAATGAGATTGGCGCGTTCCTGATGGAGCCGATCATGGGTAATTGCTGCGGGATTACGGCGGATGCCCAGTACATGAAGGATGTGCGGGAGATCTGCGATCGTTACGACGTCCTGCTGATCATCGACGAGGTCAAAACCGGTTTCCGCGTGGCCAAGGGTGGCGTCCAGGAACTGTATGGCATCAAAGCCGATCTTTGCACCTTTGCCAAGGCGATTGGCAATGGATATCCATTGTCCGTGCTGGCCGGGCGCGAAGATGTCATGCGATCGATCGGGGATGGCGTGGCCCATGGAGGCACATTTACAGCACACAGCGTCTCGCTGGCCGCGGCAGCGAAGACGCTTGAAATTCTTGACGAGACGACGGCGCTGGCCGACATAGAGCAATACGGCCTGAAACTGCAGGCAGGACTCAGCGAGATACTGGGCGCCAGGAACATACCGCACAGCTTTACCGGCCACCCGGCGCTCATGGGATTGTTCTTCGCGGAAACGGCGCCGAGCAACTATCGCGAGTGGGTGCACTCCGACTACAACTTCTACGACACCCTGGCTCCGGCTCTGCACGACCAGGGCATACTCATCGAACCCGATTCGCGCGAGCCTTGGTTTCTGTGCGAATCTCATAATGTGGGATGTCTTGGCGAAACACTGGACAAGTTCGAACGGGCGGTGGACATTACGCTTCCGAAACTGGAAACAACGCATGAAAACTTATGACGCAATTGTTGTTGGTGCGGGGCATAACGGCCTGACCAACGCCGCTTTCCTGGCGAAAGCCGGATTGGATGTCGTCTGCGTGGAGAAGAACGACTATATCGGTGGCGCGACCGTGAGTCGTAATCTTTACAAGGACTGGTGGTACTCAAACTGCTCCTACGTATGCAGCCTCCTGCGCCCGGAGATTTATCGGGAGCTTGAGCTGCACAAACACGGACTGCAGGTAACACCTTATGGCGGCTCCGTGCAGTTCATGGAGAACGGCGACTACTACGGTTCCTATCACGACGAAGAGGTTGCCTATCGCGAAATGGCGCGTTTTTCGCGTCACGATGCCGATGCGTACAAGAGATATTCCGCAGACACCATGCGTCAGTGCAAGTTTATTCGCGACTTCTTGCTGAGCACGGCGCCGGATCCGACTTCGTTCAAACCCAAGGACCTGATGGAGTTCGCACGCATCGGCAGCAAGTTCACGGGCATGGGGGAGGAGCGCATGCACGAGACGATTCGCTTCTGGACGATGAGCGTCGCCGAGTATCTCGATGAATACTTCGAAACGGATGTGATCAAGGCGGCCTTTTCGGGAAGCGGCATCATTGGCACCGCGCTCGGTATTCACTCGCCGGGGACGGCTTACGTGCTGCTGCATCATTACATGGGTGACGTCGACGGTAATGTCGGATCGTGGGGTTTTGCGCGCGGCGGCACCGGAGCGGTGTCGAGCGCGATCGCAGGTGCCTATCAGGCAGCCGGCGGCGAACTGCGTACTGAGTCCGGCGTCGAACAGATCATCGTCAAGAATGGCAATGTCACGGGCGTCGCACTTGAAAACGGTGATGAAATTCACGGCCACATTGTCGTTTCGGCGATGGACGTGAAGCGTACGTTCCTGACGTGCATGGACAAGAACGACCTGCCTGAGAAATTTCACAAGCGCGTTGAGAACTTTAAGATTCGCGGCTCGTCCGGCAAAGTAAATATTGCTCTGGATGGTTTGCCGACGTTTCCGGCGTTGCCTGAAGGGAGCTCGTTAATTCACAGCGATATGCATTTCATCGATTCGATGGAGCGTATGGAACGTGCTTATGACGACTGGAAGTCCGGGACCTGGTCGCAGGACCCCTACATCGACATGGTCATCCCGACGCTGAACGATCCTACGATGGCGCCGCCGGGTAAGCACTTCATGAGCTGTTTCGTACAGTATTGCCCGCACCAGATTGATGGTCGCCGCTGGACGCAGGAAGAAAAAGAGGCGTTCGGCGAGACGGTCATCAACCAGATCGCAAACTACAGTCCCGATTTCCGGGACCTGATCCTGCACGCCGAGATTCGTACCCCGCAGGACATCGAAGATGAGATCGGTATCACCGAAGGCAATATCTTCCATGGCGAACTGACGATGGACCAGCTGCTCTTCAACCGGCCGATACCGGGCTACGCGCAGTACCGCGGACCGATCAATGGCCTGTACATGTGCGGGTCGAGCAATCATCCGGGTGGCGGCATCATGGCGGCGCCGGGTGCGAATGCAGCACGCGAGATCCTTTCCGACCTGAGAAGGCCGAATACTGTTCCGGAGAACTGGGGCGATGACTGATAAATACGATGCCATAGTAGTCGGAGCCGGCCATAACGGCCTCGTTTGTTCGGCCTTGCTCGCGAAGGCGGGCAAGAATGTGCTGGTTTTGGAAGCAAACGATCAGGTGGGTGGCGCCGCAGTGACGCGTGAGTTTGCCGCGGGGTATTCCGCTTCGGCGTGTGCGCATCTGCTGTATCAGTTGCAGCCGGAAGTACGCAAAGAACTCAAGCTAGCGCCGAAGCTCGCGACCGAGGACATGACTACGATCGCCCTGGCGGAAGACGGGCCGCACCTGCGCATCACGGGCGACCAGGTAGAAGGTGTTTCGGATGACGATGCCGAGCAGTACCGTCGGTTTCGTAAACGCATGACGCGTTTCGCCGACCTGTTGCGCACCTACTTCAACAAGCCGCCACCGCGTCTGGGTACAAAGAACTTCAAGGACCTGTTGACTCTGGCGCAGCTTGGCTTCGATATTCGTCGTCTCGGCAAGGAAGAGATGCAGGAATTCCTCCGGCTCATCGGCATGAATATCCACGATGAGGTAACCGAACGATTCGATAGTCCGCTGCTCAAGGGTGCCATCAGTCTCGATGCGGTGCTCGGCACGCACCTGGGACCGCGTTCCCCAAACACCATCATGACCTATCTGTATCGCCAGGCCGGCGATCATGGGCGCGCATCGGTACCCCACGGTGGCATGGGCGCCATCAGTGATGAACTCGCACACGCGGCACGGAGTGCGGGCGCCACGATCAGAACGAACATGCCCGTGAAGCGCATCGTTGTGGATAACGGCCGGGTGACAGGCGTGGAAACCGAGGGCGGTGAGACATTCTCGAGCTACACGGTTATCTCAAACGCCGATCCGAAACGCACCATCATGGATCTTGTGGGTGCCAAACACATTGAAACCGGTTTTGGCCGCCGCATCCATCACCTGCGCGCACGCGGTAACGCGGCCAAGTTGCACCTGGCATTGGACGGACTGCCGTCGATCAAAGGCCTGGACAAGAAGGATTTCGGCCAGCGCATTGTTATTGCAGGCGACGAGCACTACGTCGAACGGGCATTCAACCCCGCCAAGTACGGCGAGTTCTCACCGCATCCGGTAATCGAAATGACGTTTCCGAGTTTCCGTGATGAGTCGCTGGCACCGACCGGGAAGCATGTCATGTCCGCTGTCGTGCAGTACGCGCCGTACGGGCTTAAAGATGGATGGGACGACGCGGCGAAAGAGGCCTTCAAGCAGGTCGTCATTACGACAATCGCGAAGTATGCGCCGGATATTGAACAACGCATCACGGCCAGTGAACTGCTGACGCCGGCTGACATCGAAAGCGAATTCCATATTACAGGTGGGCACTGGCATCACGCCGAGTTAACGCTGGATCAGTTCCTGTTCGTGCGTCCTGTTAACGGTGCGGCGCAATACGCGTTGCCGATCGATGGCTTGTTCCTATGCGGTGCGGGTGCGCATCCAGGCGGAGGTGTCAGCGGTGCAGCGGGTAGAAACGCGGCCCGAACGATCCTGAGGCGGGAGAAAGCAGCATGAAGCATGAGCCAGTACATCAAGGGCGTCTGAAGTCGCCGTTTCATTCTCGCCTCGAGAGTCTCGACACCGTCAACGAGTGGCATCAATGGAAGGGTTATTCGAGTGCGGACCAGCTTTACTGTTCCGATACCGAATACTTTGCGATCCGCAATGCGACAGGCGTGTTCGACCTGACGCCGATGACCAAATACCGCATAACCGGACCCGACGCGCTGGACTACCTTAACCGACTGGTGACGCGTGATATGGCGAAAGTTCGACCGGGACGCGTTGCTTACGCGGTCTGGTGTGACGACAACGGTCAGGTTATTGACGATGGAACGATCTTCCACCTGCGCGAAGGTGAATATCGTCTGTGCTCGCAGGAGCGTCACTTCGCATGGCTGAAAGCAGCGACGCTCGGCTTCGACGTGACAATTACTCACGAGACCGAAGATGTCGCGGCTCTGGCCGTGCAGGGGCCGACGTCGTACAGCGTGCTCAGTAAAATGAACCTCGAAGGGCTCGAGGAGCTGAAACCGTTTGGCCTGATGCATTTCGACTTCGAGGGCAGTGAGCTCATGATTTCACGCACGGGTTTCACGGGTGACCTGGGCTACGAGCTTTGGATTGATCCTGACAAGGCCGAAGCGCTTTGGGACGCACTGTTTGAGGCCGGCGAGCTGCACGGTATTCGCGCCATCGGCACCACAGCACTTAACATGGCGCGGATCGAGGCTGGTTATCTTGCAGCGTACGAAGAGTTCCTGCCAGCGGATGAGACGATTCGCACCGGCGTGTCACGATCCCCGCTTGAGCTTGGCCTCGACTGGCTGGTTGATTTCAAGAAGCCAAATTTCAACGGGCGCCGGGCACTGGCAGAAGAGAAGCGCAACGGGTCAGCATGGCGGCTCGTCAAACTCGATATCGAGGGCAACAAGGAAGCGCACCACTCCTACATCTTCTCGAACGCCAAGGCGCGTGGCGGCCAGATTGGGTTTGTTACCTCGGCCGTGTGGTCGCCGGTGTGCAAACAGAACATTGCTCTCGGTACCGTAAACACACCGCACGGCAAGCCCGGCGACACGGTCTGGGTCGAGATCTACTACCAGCGCGAGATGCACTGGAACCGGAAAATGGCGAAAGCGACCGTGGTCGACAAGCCGTTCTGGTTCCCGCCGCGGCGCGGTGCCACGCCGCCCGGACCGTATTAGCGAGAGCCGGTCGTGACGCACCGCCTCGACCCACTGCTGCGGCCGCGCTCGGTCGCGGTGCTGGGCGCGTCAGCGCGTACCGACTCGCTGGGCGAGTGGGCGCTCATGAATCTCGGCCTGGGTGGCTACCCCGGGCGCATCTATCCCGTCAATCCAAACTACGACGAACTGCAGGGGCATTCTTGTTACGCGTCGCTCGCAGACCTGCCCGAGACGCCTGACCTTGTTATTTTCGCGGTTGGCGACCAGCGTATCGAAGGCTCGCTGGACGAGGCTATAGCCGCCGGCGTTCCCGCTGCGGTCCTGCAGTCCACGCTCTATCTGGACGATGATGCGGACCCACCGCTGCGCGAGCGGGTTCGCGAGAAGATCCGGGCTTCCGGCATGCTTGTGTGCGGGGCCAACGGCATGGGTTTCTACAACGTCCGAGATCACGTCTGGACCTGTGGCTTCGATAGCACATCTCATGAAGCACCCGGGAATGTCGCACTTATCAGTCATTCGGGTTCCGGCATGTCAGGCATCATCGATTGCGACGAGCGTGTGCGTATCAACGTCGCCGTGTCTACGGGCAATGAACTCAGCGTCACTATGGACGAGTACCTGGATTTTGTTCTCGATCTTCCTGAGACTCGCGTCGTCGGCCTGTTCATCGAGACGGCGCGCAATCCCGAAGGTTTTGCGGCGGCTCTTTCCAAGGCGGTGCGGCGCAGCATTCCGATCGTCGCGCTCAAGGTTGGACGAACAGAAAAATCTGCGGCACTGGCCGTATCGCACTCCGGTGCGATGGCCGGTGACGATGCGACATACGACGCGCTGTTCGATCGTTACGGCGTGCAACGTGCTCGCGACCAGGATGAGTTCACAACGATGCTGATCATGTTTGCCGAGATGTATCCGGTGGCGGCGGGTGGCCTGGTGACGCTGCATGACTCAGGCGGTGAGCGGCAGCTGCTGGTCGATCTGGCCGATGCTGCGAATGTGCCGCTTACCGAGTTGAGCAACGAGACCAGCGCAGCGCTCTTGGAAGTTCTCGATCCTGAACTACCGGCGGTTAATCCACTCGATGCGTGGAGTCGCGGCGGGCCCAATGCGACCGAGAACATTACGCGCTGCCTGACGTTGCTGATGCAGGATCCGGGCACGGCGGTTGCGGGCGTTATTCACGATCGTGCGCCGGCTGGCAAGATCTACCCCAGTTACCTGGCATATATGCAGCGCGCACAAACTGACACCGGCAAACCGGTTGCGCTTGTCGCAGCACGGCAGGGAACCGGTCACGATGAGGCGGCGGTTACGAGTACACATGCAGGTCTCCCGGTGCTCGATGGAGTTAGCCAGTTCCTTGTCGGTGTACGCGCCTTGTTTGCTTATCGTGACTTTCAGCTATGCGAGCCCGCGGCCCCAGGGGAGGCAGACCAGCAGGTTGTCGGGCGCTGGCAGGGCAGGCTCGCGACCGACACAACCTTGAGTGAATCCGAGTCGCTGGCAGTGCTGACGGATTTCGGTGTCGAGACTACCGCGTGTCAGCTGGCAAACAGTGAGGATGCCGCGGTGGCAGCGGCGGTGCGTGTCGCCTATCCGGTCGCGCTAAAAACTGCCAAACACGGACTGCTTCACAAATCCGATGAAGGGGGCGTTGTTCTGGGTATTCAGAACGAGGAGCAGTTGCGCCATGCGTATGCGAACATGAGTCGCAGGCTGGGCGGTGATGTTCTTGTGTCATCCATGGCGCCGGCAGGTGTCGAGATGTTCCTTGGCATTAAACGCGATCCACAATATGGCCCGGTGGTACTCATTGGGTCTGGCGGAGTGCTTGCCGAGACCATTGCCGACGTGCAGTTCGCGCTGCCGCCGTTCGACGTGGCACATGCGCGCCGTTGTGTCGATCGCCTGAAGCTGCGGCCTTTGCTTGACGGTGTGAGAGGCAAGCCGGCTGTGGATATTGATGCTTTTTGCGCGGCTGCTGCGCGCTTCTCCGAGATGGCGGCAGCGCTCGGTGAGGTATTGGCAGAGGTCGATGTGAATCCGGTTATAGTGCATGAGAACGGTGCGATCGCCGTTGACGCGCTCGTTGCGGGGCGTAACAGAAGCAGTAGGTAAGATGCAGAAACTCGAAATCTATCAGTCGCTCTGGGGCATGCAGCTCCGCAGCCCCAACCGGTCGGAGCGCAGCGACGAGGAGTCGTTCGCGATGGTAGCCGAGGCCGGATTTGACGGCATGTGCCTGGATCCGTCGGTAGATGAGATAGCGGACAATCTGGACAAGCAGTATCTGTTCGAAAAAAACGGATTGGGATGCATGGTCAACGCGTTTCCATATGCGCCAGGTGACATGGAGCCCCTGCTCGACTTCGCGAACGATATGAACGCCTGCATGGTCAATGTGATTAGCGGCGTGATGCCGATCAGGCCTGAGGACGCCGTTGGGGTGGTGCGCGACTGGATCGGGACAGCGGAGCGCAAACGCGTGCCGATGTTGTTCGAGACGCACCGGGATGGCCTGCTCAATGACCTGTATTTTACGTTGCAACTCATGGAACTGGTTCCCGAGATGCGTCTGTGTGCCGACCTGTCGCACTTTGTGGTTGATCGGGAGCTGCGTGCACCTGTCCCTGAGCGCGACGCAGCGTATATCCAGTCAGTACTGGAGCGCTCCGACTGCTTTCAGGGGCGGATCGCGAACCGCGAGCAGGTACAGATCCAGATAAACTTTCGGCAGCATCAGCAGTGGGTCGATATATTCAAAGGCTGGTGGCGGGAGGGTATGCGCCTGTGGCGGCAACGCAATGACGACGACGCGACGCTTGTTTTTCTGTGCGAGCTTGGCCCGCCGCCATACGCGATAACGGATGCAGAGCAAAACGAACTGTCGGACCGATGGCAGGAGTCGTTACAGATACGTGATTGGGTGCGTGAGATCTGGTCAGGGCTGGCGGAAGAAAACTGAAAAGAATGGTCCCCATCACCGCTGCGGTCTTCCGATGATAAGGTAGCCAGGCCAAAGAAAATTACTGCACAAAAATAAAGGAGCCTCTTTTGGCCGGAACCAGCTTACTTGCCCTAATCGACGATATCGCCACACTACTGGATGATGTGGCT
>JAIBDF010000213.1 GCA_024679535.1 Chromatiales bacterium | reverse complement strand
GGTGTACTTTTCGGTGGCAGTATAAAACCTCGCAGCACGGCGCTTCTCGCTCTCGTAGCCGCTCGAATCAAGAAGCACTAATGCCATGCCGCGAGGTAATTCCTGTGCGGGTGCTCCCGCAACTGTATATGTCGACTTTTCACTGTCGAAGCGCACGTCGACCGCTTCGCTCCGGGTAATCGCGCGATTGCGTGCATCGCGCAATGTTGCCGCGAGATCGTGTGCGGCGACCCTGGCTTTCGTGCCCGGTACCACGGCCGAAATAAGCGGCGGCACCACGGCCATCAGGCCACCGGCGATCGCCAGCACGATCAGCAGTTCCAGCAGGGTGAAGCCGGAGCTTTGTTGCCTGCTGTTTGTGCTCCTGGCTACCAACTCACCACGTCCGCGTCTTCACCTTCACCACCGTCGGCGTCATCGCGGCCGAGCGAGTAAAGGTCGTATTCACCGTTTTCACCGGGCGAACGGTAGTGGTAAGCATTGCCCCACGGATCGACAGGCAAGTCCTTTTTCTTCAGGTAAGGACCGTTCCAGTTATCAGCACCTGCCGGTTTGGCCGACAATGCGGCCAGCCCCTCGTCGCTCGTCGGGTAACGTCCGACTTCCAGGTGATAAAGATCGAGGCCCGCACCAAATTCTTCGATCTGCAGCTGCGCCGTGTCGGTCTTGGCGCCGCCCAGATACTTGAGTACCCGCGGCCCGACAAGGCCCGCCAGCAGTCCCAGTATCAGCAGGACGACCAGTAGTTCGACCAGCGTGAAACCGCGGCTCCTTCTAGCCGTATTGCTCTTTCCCAAAAACATCGTTCACATGCCTCCGCTTCATATTACGAGTTCGTTAATGCTCAGGATTGCAACCAGAATTGAAATGATTACAGCCGCGATGACAACGCCCAGTACCAGGATCAGCATGGGTTCGAGCAAGGTCATCGCGCGTTTGATTGTTACCTGCGTGTCGCGGTCGAAGGTCGTCGCCACCTGCTGCAGGATTTGTTCGAGTTCACCCGACTCCTCGCCGACACGTATCATGTGCACGGCGAAAGAGGAGAAATGGGGAACCTCGGATAACGGGTCGGCAAGACTCTGGCCTTCCTTCAGGCTGCCCGCCACTTTCTCGAGTCCGTTGGCCAGCACGCGGTTGCCCATTGTGTCCTTCACAATAGTCAGCGCTTTCAACAGGGGAATGCCATTGTGCAGCAGCGTGCTCAGCGTGTGCGCGAAACGAGCCACTTCCATCTTGACCACAATCGCACCTGCAATCGGCAGACGCAGCAGCAGCTCATGCCACTTGTAAGCCGTGGCAGGACTCGCGAGTTGCCGGCGCATGAACCAGAGTCCACCGGCGACCGCCAGTACCAGCAACCAACCGTACGCCTGCAGCCCTTCGCCGACGGCGATCGTAATGCGCGTCGAGATGGGTAGCGCCTGGCCCATGCCATCGAACATCTCGGTAAATTGCGGCACGACGTAGCCGAGCAGGATAAAAATGGAAACAACAGCCACGACCACGAGGATCGCGGGATAGATCAGCGCCGAGGTCAGCGCATTACGCGTTTCCTTGGCACTTTCCATATGATCGGCAAGACGCTCCAGCACAACCTCGAGCGCACCGCCTGACTCACCGGCTCGCAGCAGGCTGATATAAAAGCGACTGAAGACCGGGCCCTGCTCCTCCATGGCATCGGCGAGCGTGGCGCCTTCTTTGACGCGTTCACGAACGTTGCCGAGCATGTCCACAAGCGGTTCGTTGCCGGCCAGCGTAGTCAGGATGCCCAGGGCGCGATCCAGTGGCAGCCCCGCTCTAAGCAGGGTGCTGAGTTCGCGTGTCATATCGCCGATATCATCGCTGGTAATCTTCTGGCGTCGCCACTGGAATCGGCGTGTGGCGCCCTTTTTGTCGCGTGCGGCAGACTCGTCGACTCGGATCGGAATGTGACCGAGCGACTGCAGCTGTTCGATGACCTGTGCTCGTGTTGCACCCGACAGTACGCCGTTGATGACTTCGCCGGCACTGGTTGCTGCCCTGTACTCGAACATGGCCATTGTCAGCCAGCGCCCTCCGGCGCCGCAGGTGTAACACGCAGAACTTCTTCAATGGTGGTCAGTCCGGCGACCGCTTTCGCCAGTCCGTCACTGCGCATGTCGATCATCCCCTGCTCCCTGGCGAGTCGCGCAATATCGCCCACGTCACAGCGCTTCAATATGAGTTCCCGGATCGGGTCGGTCATGAGCAGGATCTCGATAATAGCGAGGCGTCCGGTGTAGCCTGTTCCGCCACACGCATCGCAGCCGACGGGTCGGTGCAAGGTCACTGTCGCATCGTCTGTAAATCGATCAAGCCCCCAGCGGGAGACCACTTCCGGGATCGGCTCATAAGCTTCGCGACAATCTGTGCAAAGCGTGCGTACGAGTCGTTGCGCCTGGATGCCAATAACCGCGGAAGTCAGCAGGTAATCCTGCACGCCCATGTCGAGCAGGCGCATGACGCTGCCGGCGGCATCGTTGGTGTGCAGCGTGGACAGGACGAGGTGACCGGTCAGCGCAGACTGCACCGCAATTTCGGCGGTCTCGGTGTCGCGCATCTCGCCAATCATGATCACGTCCGGATCCTGGCGCACGATGGAGCGCAGCGCATTGGCAAAGGTGAGCCCGATCTGCGGCTTGACCTGCATCTGGTTGATACCGCGAATGTTGTACTCGACGGGATCCTCGACCGTAATGATCATGCGCTCGGGCTGATTCAGGTGTTTTAACGCGGCATACAGTGTCGTTGACTTGCCGCTGCCGGTCGGTCCCGTTACGAGAAGAATGCCATGCGGTGTGTCGAGTATGTCGCGCATTGCCTGCTCTTGCTCATTACGAAACCCGAGCGAAGTGAAGTCCATCGCGACAGCATCGCGCTGCAGCAGGCGCATGACGACACTTTCGCCGTGAATTGTCGGCACGGTCGACACGCGCAGATCGTATTCCACTCCGCGCACGCGCTGCCGGAAGCGGCCGTCCTGGGCCAGGCGGCGTTCGGCAATATTCAGGTTCGCCATGATCTTGACGCGAGAGATAACCGCCGCCGCGGATTGCAGCGGTGGTGCACCGACCTCCCGCAGCAGGCCATCCACGCGATAACGTACCTTGAGCTGGCCCTCGAAAGGTTCTATATGAATGTCTGACGAGCCGCTCTCTGC
>JAIBDF010000211.1 GCA_024679535.1 Chromatiales bacterium | reverse complement strand
GCTGATCATGAGGCAGCCAACTATCCGATCTGGCGAATGGAGCGTGTTTTCCTGGTACTTCCGGCAGTGGACTACGTTGCTCAGCACCTGGCGACTTACCAGAAATACCCGCCACGCCAAAAGGCCGGCAGCTTCAACCTGAATCAGGTTCTGGAGAAGCTGCAACAGAACCCGGCTACCAACTGATTTGAGTTAGCTATTGCGATTAGCCCGGCCTCCGTATGGGGCCGGGCTGATTTCAAGCATGACGAGCAGGAAACAACATGCAAAGGTCAATTATTCTAGGCTGCTTATTCATAGCGGCCTTTTTTGTTTCTGCAGCGACTTACTATGCGGACAAGCCGAAACTGATCCTGCAAATAACCGTGGACCAGCTTCGCGGTGATCTGCCAATGCGTTACTACGATCGCCTCGGCAAGGGCGGCTTTCGCTACCTGTGGGAATCCGGCATCGTATACCGCGACGCGCATCACGCGCACGCCAACACCGAGACCATTGTGGGTCATACCACCCTGGCAACGGGAGCGCATCCCTCGAGTCATGGCATGGTTGGCAATATATGGTTCGACCGCGAAACCGGCTTCACAACCTACAATGTTGAAGACTCAAATTATCGACTGCTGACCGAAGGGGCTTCGGTTGACGCAAGTACGGAAATCGATCCGACGCAGCGTGCAGCACGAAGTGAGGGACGCTCCCCCGCAGCAATACTGGTTACGACGTTTTCGGACGAGCTACGCAGCAACTCGGGCGGCAAGTCGAAAGTCATCGGCGTCTCCGTAAAAGACCGGGGTGCTATCTCGATGGCGGGCCACTCAGGTACGGCGTTCTGGTTCTCCAAAGCCAGCGGCGACTTTGTCACCAGCACCTATTATCTCGAGAAGTACCCTGGCTGGGTTTCCGAGTTCAATAGCACGAAACCAGCGCAGCGATTTGCTGCAACGACGTGGGACCTGCTTCACGATAAGAGCAGCTACCTGTTTGGCGACACCGATGATCGCCCTTGGGAGGCCGATGTTGGTGGGTTTGGGCGCGTATTTCCGCACAACTACGGTGACGGCAGCAGCCCCTATTTTACTACATGGCTTACATTGAGCCCCGCTGGCGACCAATTGGTGCTCGACTTTGCGAAGCTCGCACTCGTTGAGGAACAACTGGGTCAGGATGAGATCACCGACTACCTGAGTGTCAGCTTCTCAGCGACCGACTACGTCGGCCATGTGTTTGGACCGTCAAGCCTCGAGGCGGAGGACAATATCCTGCGTTTGGATAGAACACTCGCGGACCTGTTCGCTTTCGTCGATGAAACAGTTGGCCTCGAAAATACGATGATTGTTTTATCTGCAGATCATGGTGCTCCAGATGCTCCGGGGTATCTGGAAAGTCTTAACATTCCTGCTGGTTATGTCGATCCCGAGAGCTGGGAGAAAGATGCAGCGATCGCCCGCATCAAGAAAAATTTTGGCATTAAAGGTGAGTTGATCGAAACCTATGACCACCCTTACCTGTACATCAGCACGGGCATCAAGAATGATAAACGCATAGATCAAGGTGCCCTCGAAGCTGCTGTTGTCGAGGAGCTGTCGAAATTCGAGGGCGTTTCACTTGCTGTTTCGAGTTCGGCGCTACGTAGCGGCAATCTGCCCGATACAGATATCTATCGCGCGGTTGTCAACAACTTCAACGCCAAGCGTTCCGGGGAGATCTTCATCGTTTTTGAACCCAATTGGTTTATAAACGATTTCGACGGACTAACGGTCGCATCGACCCACGGTTCACCGTGGCGGTACGACACCTATGTACCGATCGTCTTCGCAGGTGCAGGCCTCGCAGCGCAAACCGTTGACCGACGTGTGCAGACCGTCGATATTGCGGTAACGCTGTCCACCTACATGGATATCAAGCCGCCGTCGGGCTCCGTCGGTATCCCGCTTACAGAAGTACTGGGAAAATAACTGCTATGGCATACGAACAGGTACAAGCGCTGAAGATGCGCATGCAGGAATCGATCATCGGCCAGGAAGACGTTGTCGAACGATTGATCATCGGTTTGCTGGCGAATGGCAATTTGCTGGTTGAAGGATTACCGGGACTCGCGAAGACGCGCGCGATCAAAGCCCTGGCGAATAATCTCGAGGCTGACTTCAGCCGTATCCAGTTCACGCCGGATCTGTTGCCGTCTGATGTAACCGGTACCGAGGTTTACTACCAGAAAGATGGCCAAGGCGAATTTCGCTTCGAGCCCGGCCCGATTTTTGCGAATATCGTGCTCGGTGACGAGATCAATCGCGCACCGGCGAAAGTCCAGGCGGCGATGCTCGAAGCGATGGAAGAGCGCCAGGTAACCGTCGCCGGAACGACGCACAAGATGCCGCCGCTGTTCATGGTCATGGCGACCCAGAACCCGGTCGAGCAGGAAGGTACCTACCCGCTGCCTGAAGCGCAGATGGATCGCTTCCTGATGCACGTCAACATCGAATACACGCCGGTGGAAGACGAGGTTCGTATTGTCGAACTCGTGCGTTCCGAAGAAGTGGCAGCGACCGCCAAGGACTCGCAGCAAGAGAGTGAGCCTGCCGAGCGCATCCCGCAGCAGGCCGTGTTCGACGCACGCCGGGAAATCGGCCAGGTGAAAGTCTCCCCTGCGATCGGGCGCTACATGGCGGACCTGGTCTATGCGACCCGGACCCCCGAGAAATATTCCGAAGACCTCGCTCGCTGGATCGATGTCGGCGGCAGTCCGCGCGCCTCGCTCGCGCTGGACAAGTGCAGCCGCACACACGCCTGGCTGAGCGGGCGTGACTTCGTTGACCCGGAAGATGTCCGCGCCATCGTGCACGACTGCCTGCGGCACCGCCTGATGTTGTCCTACGAGGCTCAGGGCGAAGGTGTGCGCGCCGACCAGGTTGTCGACGCGATCCTCGAGCAAGTCGCGCTGCCCTGATTTCGGTATGAACTCCGATGCGCGCATTCATGTGTCGCTGGCTCACTTAAGGAGCCTGCAGGGCGCAGCGCAGGGCCTGAGCTTTCTGCCGCGTCAGCCCTCAGCGAGCGTGCTGAACGGCCGCCATGCTTCCCGACTTCGTGGCCGCGGACTGAACTTCGAAGAAATGCGTGATGACCTGCCCGGCGACGATATTCGATCGATCGACTGGAAGGCGACAGCGCGAACCGGCCGCCCGCATGTGCGCGTGTTTACCGAAGAACGTGACCGTCCGGCTTTGCTTGTCGTCGATCAGCGCATGT
>JAIBDF010000135.1 GCA_024679535.1 Chromatiales bacterium | reverse complement strand
GAGATGGTGATGCCGGGCGACAACGTGCAGATGGTTGTCGACCTGATTGCCCCGATTGCCATGGAAGATGGCCTGCGTTTCGCTATTCGCGAAGGTGGCCGTACCGTTGGTGCCGGCGTCGTCGCGAAGATCATCGAGTAAAAGACCGGGGTCAGAGTTCCTGTATCAGGCGCTCTGACCCCAATTTCACTTTCGAAGCAATATTGCGAGAAAGGCCAGTAGCTCAATTGGCAGAGCGGCGGTCTCCAAAACCGCAGGTTGGGGGTTCGATTCCCTCCTGGCCTGCCACTATTTTTGTAGGAGCGGCTTAAGCCGCGACACATCATGAATGCACAGGCAGAAACAAGTCAGAGCGGTGTCCTAGACACCATCAAGTTGCTGATCGCGGCGGGTGCCCTGGTAGGCGGCTTATACGCTTATTACTACTATGAGCCGACGGTCGCCCAGGCGATTCGCGTCCTCATGGTGCTGGGCGGGGCCGTTGCGGGTATTGGAATTGCGATGACGAGCGCTCAGGGGCAGCGCCTCTGGCACTTCATTCAGGGCTCACGCGTTGAGATTCGCAAGGTAGTCTGGCCGACGAGGCAGGAGACGACGCAGACCGCGATTGCGGTATTCGTCTTCACGCTGGTCATGATGCTGTTCTTCTGGGCGCTGGATTCGGGTCTGCTGTGGCTGACTCGCTCCCTCGTCGGATAATCGAGAGGAATTCCGCAGTGGCCTTACGCTGGTACATCGTGCACGCCTATTCGAACTTCGAGCATCGCGTTAAAAGCGCACTCGAGGAGCGTATTGAGCGCATGGGGTTGCAGGACAAATTCGGAGAAATCCTGGTTCCGACCGAAGAAGTGGTCGAAATGCGGGAAGGTCAGAAACGTCGCAGCGAACGCAAGTTCTTCCCGGGCTACGTGCTCGTGCAGATGGAAATGGACGACGAGACCTGGCATCTCGTCAAGGAAGTACCGAAAGTGCTCGGCTTCATCGGTGGCTCAAGCGACCGTCCGGCGCCGATTACAGAGAAAGAGGCAGATCGTATTCTGCAGCGCGTCCAGGAAGGCGTCGACAAGCCGCGGCCGAAGGTACTGTTCGAGCCGGGCGAGGTCGTGCGTGTCACGGACGGGCCGTTTAACGACTTCTCCGGAGTAGTGGAGCAGGTCAACTACGAAAAAAACCGGCTGCAGGTTGCCGTACAGATTTTGGGCCGGGCTACGCCGGTTGAGCTTGATTTCGGTCAGGTTGAGAAATCGTAGAATTTAAAGTGTGTGGGAGGGCCTTTGGGTCCGAAGCGCGGCTGCCGCCGCTCCCACAACGTTCGAAAAGGACGAGGAGCTCTTGAGGAGCGCTTGAACTCGAAGAGGTAATACAACATGGCTAAGAAAGTTGCCAGCTACATCAAGCTGCAGGTACCGGCCGGCCAGGCGAATCCGTCTCCGCCCGTGGGTCCCGCACTCGGTCAGCACGGTGTCAATATCATGGAGTTCTGCAAGGCGTTCAACGCCCAGACCCAGGGTACCGAACCCGGACTGCCCATTCCCGTGATTATTACGGTCTACTCGGATCGCAGTTTCACGTTTATCTCCAAGACCCCGCCTGCCGCGGTGCTGCTGCGAAAAGCGGCCGGCATCAAGAAAGGGTCCGGTACGCCGAACACAATGAAGGTTGGCAAGGTTAATCGCGCGCAGCTCGAAGAGATCGCGACGACAAAGATGCCTGACCTGACTGCAGCCGACATGGATGCAGCAGTGCGCACGTTAGCGGGTACGGCTCGAAGCATGGGTATTGAGACAGAGGGAGTGAAGTAATGGCTGGCTTGAGCAAGAAAAAACGGGCAGCTCGCGAGAAGGTTGACGCGACCCAGTCTTACCTTATTGAAGACGCGCTCGGCCTCGTTAAGGAACTGGCTACGGCGAAGTTCCCCGAGAGCATCGACGTGTCCGTGAACCTTGGCGTGGATCCGCGCAAGTCGGACCAGGTTGTACGCGGTTCGACAGTTCTGCCGAACGGCACGGGCAAAACCGTGCGCGTCGCTGTGTTCGCGCAGGGCGAGAACGCTGAAAAGGCAACGGCTGCCGGCGCGGATATCGTCGGTTTTGAAGACCTCGCGGAATCGGTCAAGAAAGGCGAGATGAACTTCGATGTCGTCATTGCGACGCCGGATGCGATGCGCGTAGTGGGTCAGCTGGGCCAGATTCTCGGCCCGCGCGGCCTGATGCCGAACCCGAAGGTCGGTACGGTTACGGCTGATGTTGAAAATGCTGTGAAGAACGCCAAGGCAGGCCAGGTGCGTTACCGCACAGACAAGGCCGGCATTATCCATTGTGCTATCGGGCGCGCCGACTTCGCAGTCGATGCGCTGAAAGAAAATCTGAACGCTTTGCTGGCTGACCTGAAAAAGGGCAAGCCCGCATCGGCAAAAGGTTCGTACGTTAAAAAGCTGACCGTCTCCTCGACCATGGGGCCGGGCGTGTCGGTTGATCGGGCTTCGGTCGACTCTTAAGTCGGTACGTAGTCTGCAAGAATTTGCCGGCGCAGTTTCGACTGCAAGGGCAATAGCCACACGGACGTGGCGATCGTCGAAGACCACAGGCGATCGGGTTGACTCCTGATCTTAATAGCCGCCTGTGCAGATGGTGTTACCTGAGTCAGTTTGGTCTGGCAACGGTTACCCATTCGGCAAGGGATGGATTCCCTTTGGGTGTAGGAGAGCCTTAAGACCCGCTTGTCGGGACCAGGTCCTCCTGCAATTTTATGTAACCGTAAGCCAGGAGATATTCATGGCACTGAGACTCGAAGACAAGAAAGCGCTTGTCAAAGAGGTGAACGCGGTTGCGGGAGAATCTGTAACAGCCGTTGCGGCTGAATACAGAGGTCTGTCTGTTTCGCAGATGACGGAGTTGCGCAAAGAAGCGCGTAACGCCGGCGTGTACATGCGTGTAATTAAAAACACGCTGGCGCGTCGCGCTGTCAAAGGAACAGAATTTGAGTGCATGCAGGACACACTCAAGGGACCAATTCTGCTCGCGTTCGCAAAAGAAGATCCAGGTGCCGCTGCCAGGGTTATCAAAAACTTCGCCAAGGAGCATGACGCTCTGCAGGCGGTGTCGCTATCGGCCGGTGGGCAACTTATGCCCGGGTCTGATCTTGCCAAGTTGGCTGATTTGCCAACGCTGGATCAGGCGCGTGCAATGCTGCTCGGCGTGTTCGTAGCACCGATGAGCCAATTGGTACGCACACTTGCAGAACCTCCTGCGATGCTTGCTCGGACACTGTCCGCGCGCGGCGAGCAGGATGCTGCTTAAGGTTATTGAACTAACAAATTTCCTGACTCAGGAATTGTATTTTTAGAGGTATTTTAAAATGGCACTTTCAAACGAAGACCTGCTCAAAGAACTGAGCGCAAAACCCATCATGGAAGTCGTAGAGCTCGTTAAGATGCTTGAAGACGAGTGGGGCGTATCTGCCGCCGCTCCTGTTGCAGTTGCTGCCGGCCCCGCTGCCGACGCAGGCGCTGCCGCTGAAGAGCAGACCGAATTCGACGTGGTTATGACCAGCTTCGGCGCCAACAAGGTATCCGTCATTAAGGCTGTTCGTGCACTCACGGGTCTCGGCCTCAAGGAAGCGAAAGACGCAGTCGAAGGCGCGCCGTCAACCATTAAGGAAGGCGTAGCGAAAGACGAAGCAGAGGACGTTAAGAAGCAGCTTGAAGAAGCCGGCGCATCGGTTGAGCTGAAATAATCAGTTTGAGCAAAACTGTTGCATCGCAAGATGCACAACCCGACGGGTTAGAAAGTCTGGCGGGCAGCCAGTCGCTTTGCGGCTGGCTGCCTTCCCGCGTCCGTAAGTAATTAGCAAGGCTAACGAGGATTTCTCGAATGGCATACTCATTCACTGAGAAAAAGCGTATTCGCAAGAACTTTGGCAAGCGTCCAACAATTCTGGATGTGCCATACCTGTTGTCGATCCAGGTGGATTCGTACAACAAGTTTCTGCAGACGGAAAAGACGATTGAAGACCGCGAGGACAGGGGCCTGCACGCCGCTTTCCAGTCGGTATTTCCAATTGTCAGTTATTCAGGCAATGCCGCGCTCGAATACGTGAGCTACCGCCTGGGCGAGCCAGTATTTGACGTTAAGGAATGTCAGATGCGTGGTTTGACCTACGCGGCGCCGATTCGTGTACTCGTGCGCCTGGTTATCTATGACAAGGAAGCCAGCGGTACGCCAAAGCCCGTCAAGGATATTCGCGAGCAGGAAGTGTATCTCGGTGAAATGCCGCTGATGACTGACCACGGTACCTTTGTTATCAACGGTACCGAGCGGGTCATCGTTTCCCAGCTGCATCGTTCGCCAGGCGTGTTCTTCGATCACGACAAGGGCAAGACGCATAGCTCTGGCAAACTGCTGTTCTCGGCACGCGTCATTCCTTACCGCGGCTCCTGGCTGGATATGGAGTTCGATCCCAAGGATGCCGTCTTCGCGCGTATTGACCGCCGCCGCAAACTGCCGGTGACGATCATCCTGCGCGCTCTCGAAATGAACAATGAAGAAATGCTCGACATGTTCTTCGAGAACAACGATTTTTACCTTTCCGACAAAGGGATCAAGATGGGTCTCGTGCCGGAGCGCCTGCGCGGCGAAACCGCGTCCTTCGATATCAAGCTGGGCCGCAAGCTCATCGTCGAAGAGGGCAAGCGCATCACGGCGAAGCATGTTCGTGACATGTCGAAATCGACCGTCAACAAATTGACGGTACCGGGCGAGTACCTCGAGGGTAAGATTCTCGCGCACGACATCGTCGATACGGAGACTGGCGAACTGCTGGCAGCCGCCAACGCGGAGTTGACTGCGGAACTTGTTGAGCAGTTGCTCGAAGCTGGTATCGAGCATATTCGTACTTTGTACGTGAATGACCTTGATCACGGTCCGTTCATCTCGAACACGCTGAATATCGATCCGTCAACGACCCGCCTCGAGGCGCTGGTTGAGATCTATCGCATGATGCGGCCGGGTGAGCCGCCCACCAAGGAAGCGGCTGAGAACCTGTTCCAGAATTTGTTCTTCAACCCCGATCGCTATGACCTCTCGGGCGTTGGCCGTATGAAGTTCAACCGTCGCGTTGGTCGGGATAACTCGGAAGGCGAGGGCATCCTGAACAAGGACGACATCCTTGATGTCCTGTCGACGCTGATTAATATTCGCAACGGTTATGGCACGGTTGACGATATCGACCATCTAGGTAACCGCCGCGTGCGTAGCGTTGGTGAGATGGCTGAAAACGCGTTCCGCGTTGGCCTGG
This sequence comes from Chromatiales bacterium, assembly GCA_024679535.1. Classification (GTDB taxonomy): domain Bacteria; phylum Pseudomonadota; class Gammaproteobacteria; order Steroidobacterales; family Woeseiaceae; genus UBA1847. The sequence continues at coordinate 2,581 of JAIBDF010000135.1, read as the reverse complement.
TGCGTGTCGAGCGCGCCGTCAAGGAACGTCTGACCCAGGCAGAGGCCGATGGTCTGATGCCGCAGGAAATGATCAACGCGAAGCCAGTTGCCGCTGCCGTGAAGGAATTTTTCGGCTCGAGCCAGTTGTCGCAGTTCATGGATCAAAACAACCCGTTGTCGGAAGTTACCCACAAACGCCGCGTATCGGCGCTTGGACCGGGTGGCCTGACGCGTGAGCGTGCAGGCTTTGAAGTCCGCGACGTTCACCCGACGCATTACGGCCGTGTTTGTCCGATTGAGACGCCTGAAGGGCCGAATATCGGCCTGATCAACTCGCTCGCGGTCTATGCGCGGACCAACGAGTACGGATTCCTCGAGACCCCGTACCGAAAGATCATCAATGGCAAGGTAAGCGCAGAAATCGATTACCTTTCCGCTATTGAAGAAAGTCAGTTCATTATTGCCCAGGCGAACGCGGAGCTGGACAAGAACGGCAGGTTCGCTGAAGAACTCGTTGCGGTACGTCATAAGAATGAGTTCACCCTGGCTGGCCCCAATGACGTTAACTACATGGACGTCAGTCCACGTCAGATCGTTTCGGTAGCCGCTGCGCTGATTCCATTCCTCGAGCATGATGATGCCAACCGCGCACTCATGGGATCGAACATGCAGCGCCAGGCTGTACCGACGCTGCGCGCCGAGGCGCCGCTCGTTGGTACCGGTATCGAACGCGCTGTTGCGGTCGATTCCGGTGTAACCGTGGTTGCGCGCCGTGGTGGCCGCGTCGACTCGGTCGATGCGTCCCGTATCGTTGTGCGTGTAAACGATGACGAAACGACCGCGGCTGAACCGGGTGTCGACATCTACAACCTGACGAAATACACACGTTCGAACCAGAATACGTGTATCAACCAGCGCCCGCTCGTGAAGAATGGCGATACGATCGCCGCCGGCGATGTGCTGGCTGACGGCCCGTCGACGGACATGGGTGAGCTGGCGCTTGGGCAGAACCTCCTCGTCGCGTTCATGCCGTGGAATGGTTACAACTTTGAGGATTCGATCCTCATTTCGGAGCGCGTGGTCAAGGAAGATCGCTTTACGACGATTCACATTGAGGAGCTGCAGTGTGTCGCTCGTGACACGAAGCTCGGCTCTGAGGACATCACGTCGGATATTCCGAATGTGGGCGACGCTGCGCTTGCGAAACTCGACGAGTCAGGCATCGCGTTTATTGGCGCCGAAGTTCAAGCTGGTGACATCCTGGTAGGCAAGGTCACGCCCAAGGGTGAGACACAGCTGACGCCGGAAGAGAAGCTCCTGCGCGCCATTTTTGGTGAGAAGGCCTCCGACGTGAAAGATACATCGCTGCGCGTTCCGCCAGGTATGGACGGCACGGTCATCGATGTTCGCGTATTTACTCGCGACGGTGTCGAGAAAGATGCCCGCGCATTGTCGATTGAAAGGTCCGAACTGGAAGCGGTTCGTAAGGATCTTGACGACACGCTGCGCATTCTCGAAGAAGACATCTACGAGCGCGTTGAGCGCCTGCTCACGGGCAAGATGGCCCAGGGCGGTCCGAACAAGCTGAAGTCCGGCTCGAAGATCACCAAGGCTTATATTGATGAGCTCCAGCGTGAGCAATGGTTTGAAATTCGTCTCAAGAACGACGATGCGAACGAGCAGCTGCAGAAGGCGTCCGAACGCATGAAAGCACAGCGCGATGAGTTTGATCGCCGCTTCGACGAGAAGAAGATGAAAATCACCGCGGGCGACGACCTCGCTCCGGGCGTGCTCAAAATGACCAAGGTGTACCTGGCCGTTAAGCGCCGCATCCAGCCGGGCGACAAAATGGCTGGTCGTCACGGAAACAAGGGTGTGATTTCGACCATCGTTCCGGTTGAGGATATGCCTTACCTCGAAAACGGTAATCCGGTCGACATCGTCCTGAACCCTCTGGGCGTACCATCACGAATGAACGTCGGGCAGGTGCTGGAAACGCATCTCGGCTGGGCGGCCAAGGGCGTTGGTAACAAGATCAACGAAATGCTCAAGGCGCAGGAGTCGGTGGCCAAGGTCAGGAAATTCCTGGAAGAGGTCTACAACACGACCGGTGGCAGGGTTGAGGACATCAAGTCCTTCAGCGATGCTGAGGTCCTCGAGCTCGCTGGTAACCTGACGAACGGTGTACCGACCGCAACCCCGGTATTCGATGGCGCGACGGAAGAAGAGATCAAGGGTCTCCTCAAACTCGCTGACCTCGATGTCTCGGGACAGTCGACGTTGTACGACGGTCGTACCGGTGAAAAATTCGATCGCGACGTGACGGTCGGCTACATGTACATGTTGAAACTCAACCATCTGGTTGACGACAAGATGCACGCTCGCTCGACCGGCCCATACTCCCTGGTCACACAGCAGCCGCTGGGTGGTAAGGCGCAGTTCGGCGGCCAGCGCTTCGGTGAGATGGAGGTCTGGGCGCTCGAAGCCTACGGCGCCTCCTACACCTTGCAGGAGATGCTGACGGTCAAGTCGGATGACGTTCAGGGCCGTACCAAGATGTACAAGAACATCGTGGATGGCGAACACTACATGGATGCCGG
>JAIBDF010000126.1 GCA_024679535.1 Chromatiales bacterium | reverse complement strand
TCCATGAACACCATCTTCCAGCGGCCGTATCGCAGGTTGGCCAACTGACCGTCATCGGTCCAGTAGAAGAACTCCTTACGCGGGCCTTCGTCCACTTCGCCTTTGAAGTACGGCATCAGGTTATAGCCGTCGAGATGCACATTGTATTTCCTGTCATTGGCGCGATGGCCCTTAAGCAATTTTTCCTTGATGTCGGGCTCGCCCACCGCGGCCAGTATGGTCGGCAACATATCCTCGTGCGAGAACACGTCGTTGTAGACGCTGCCAGGCTCGATAACGCCAGGCCACTTGATCATTGTCGGTACGCGATAACCACCATCCCAGTTCGAGTTTTTCTCATTGCGGAAAGGGGTCATCCCGCCGTCGGGCCAGGTAAAGACTTCGGCGCCGTTGTCGGTGGAGTACATGATGATCGTATTTTCGTCGAGCCCGAGCTCCTCGACCTTGTCAAGAATCTGGCCAACGTGCTTGTCATGCTCAGCCATACCATCGGCGTAGATTCCAAAGCCTGTGGCACCTTCGGATTCAGGCTTGAGATGCGTCCACACGTGCATGCGGGTTGAATTCCACCAGAGGAAGAACGGCTTGTCTGCTTTCGCGGCGCGTTCCATGAAATCGATCGCGCCGGCCGTGACTTCGTCGTCGACTGTTTCCATGCGCTTCTTGGTCAGCGGCCCCGTATCCTCGATATCGCCATCGGCGCTCGACTTGATAACGCCGCGAGGACCGAATTTCTTCGCGAATTCGGGGCTCTTCGGATAATCCTCATTCTCCGGCTCTTCCTCGGCATTGAGGTGATAAAGATTGCCGAAAAATTCGTCGAAACCGTGATTCGTCGGCAGATGCTCATCAAGATCACCAAGATGATTCTTGCCGTATTGCGCGGTCATGTAGCCGTGGTTCTTGAGCAGGCCGGCGATAGTTGGGTCTTTTTCGGAGAGGCCTTCTTTCGCACCAGGCAAACCTACCTTCAGCAAGCCGGTCCGAAACGGGCTCTGGCCCGTGATAAACGCCGCGCGGCCAGCGGTGCAACTCTGCTGCCCATACCAGTCCGTGAAAATCGCGCCTTCTGCCGCGATGCTATCGATATTCGGGGTTCTGTAACCCATCATGCCGCGGTTGTAGGCGCTGGTGTTCATCCAACCAACGTCGTCGCCCCAGATGACCAGGATGTTTGGCTTGTCCTGGGCCATGCCTGTCGATGCGTAAAATAACGCTGCTACTAAACTGAGCGTCTTGACAAATTTTATCATTCGATTCTCGCTTTCCCTTGTTAGTGGATTCACCGCGCCGGGCCAAAATCTATATTTAGCGACTCTAAAGCGTGATCGGTGCTGATGAGGAAAAAGGCTCTTAACCTGGCGAATAACTCAGCCATATCCCGTCCTCTGCCCCGAACTTAGCTGTTTTTCAGCCTGTTGGCAAAGAGTGGACATAACAAGTTGTTTCGAGGAACGTCAAAAGCAACCGCTCAGGGAACCGCGCCTAACGAGCGCAGTAGCGCAAGAACATTTTGATCTTCCGGATGACGCCTCGCCAACGTGTAGGCGATCTCGAGAGCCGCTTGAGCGTCGCCGCTGTCCCTCAGCATGGTCGCCAGCGCCATTGCGATGTCGAAATCCCCTTCAAAGCGACCCCGCGCGCTCTGCAAGACCTGCAGCGCTTCCTGGCTCTGGCCCAGTGAGTTAAGTGCAATACCGAGCACGTAGGCATAGCGCGCATTCTCGGGCGCGAACTCTGCCGCCTGGCGCAATTCGACCAGCGCGGATTCGGGCTCGCCGCCGCGCACCAGCGACAATCCAAGCGCGTGATGCAGTGCAGCGTTGGTGCCATCCAGGGCGAGGCCTTCACGCAATACCGCCTCAGCACGCCCCTCTTCCCTGATGCCACGTAACGCATCGGCCAGATTGGCGCGAGCAGCAACAGCGCGCGGTTCGATGCGCAACGCCTCCTCATACAGGACAATCGCATCGGCGGCACGGCCCAACTGAATCTCGAAGTTCGCCAGCGTGGCAAGCGCCTCCGGCCTGTTTGCTATCGCCCGGTATGCCTGCCGAAAATCGCCTTCAGCTCGTGCCCATGCGCGGGCTTCCTCGATGGGTAGCAGGTCCGACATTCCGGCGTAGGTTGATGCCGCCTCGATGCGCACGCCACGTACCGGATCGGCCAGCAGTTGGGCCCCCGGCAGCCGCAGGCGCAGCTCACCAGGCAAAGAGCGCAGCTGCCGCAACGCGGCAATTTTGACCAGCGGATCAGGATTACCAAGCTGCGCTTCAAGGGTACGGAACTCCTTGCTGCCAAACGGCTGCGCGAGCAGCTCCAGAGCCGTTGCTCGCGCGATGCCTGGATAGGCCTGATTGTTCACGACCTCAAGCAACTGGGCGTTCGCAAATCCATGCCGACCGGCATCAAGCGCCACAGCGAAATGTGGCCGTGCAGATGAACGATCCGACCCGCGCCAGGCATCGATTGCCGCCGTGGCCCAGGCCGCGTCGTTATCCGCATGGCAATTGGCACAGGCGTTGGGTGTGCCGATGGTTTCCGTCAGGTCGGGTCGCGGGATGCGGAAGCTGTGATCACGCCGGTCGTCGACCACCATGTACGTTCGAGAAACCATATGGCAGTCGACACAGCCTGCTTGCTCCGGGACGTGGCCTGCGTGATCGACCACGGCAAATTTCGTCGGCAAGTGGCACTGCGCGCAAACGTCATTCGCGGCGGCGCCGGTGACGAGTTTCGTCGTGTGGGGATTATGGCAGTCCGTGCAGGTAACGCCTGCCTGGTACATGCGACTCTGCAGAAATGAGCCATACACATAGACTTCGTCGAGTATCTGTCCATCGGCGAAGTACAGTCCTTCATCCAACAGAGCCGGCAGATGCGAGTCGGTCAGTGGCTTGCCGTATTCGTAGTTGGCAGTGATGATTCCACGACGCGAATGGCAGCGTCCGCAGGATTCTGGTTGCTGCGGGGGCTGCAGCCTGGCCTCGCTGCGCGAGGCGATACCCGTTTCCGGGTTCATTACCCACGCCGACCGACCTTTGTCATCAAGATCAACTGCGAGACCATAGGCGCCTTCCTCGATGCCGGCGTTGGCCTGCTGGACATGCGTCGATCCCGGTCCATGGCAGGCCTCACAGCCCACACTGATTTCAGAGTAGGTCGTATTAAAGGTGTCACTGGCGGCATCAAACCCCATCTGAAGATTGGTCGAGTGGCACTCGGCACACATGTAATTCCAGTTCTGCTGCAAACCCGTCCAGTGCAGTTCGTCATGCGGTGCAATGTACTCGTCGGGGTACTGATGAAACCAGCGCTGACCGCCTTCGGACTCCGGCCGCGTGTCCCAGGTAAACGCGAGCGTCTGCAGGCGCCCACCGGGGAATTCGATCAGGTATTGCTGCAGTGGCTCGACACCAAATGCGTAAACGATCCGGAATTCTCTATCCTCGCCCGACGCATCGGCTGTCCGCACATAGAAACCGTCGTCTCGCGTGAAGAACTGCGTAGTGGTACCGAAATAGTCGAAGCTCGCGTCGTCGAAATCGCCGAGCACAGTATCTGCATCGGCGATCTGCATGGCGAGCTCGTGGTGCGAGCCAAGCCAGTCATTGAATGCGTCTGTATGACAGCTCTGACACGACACGCTGCCCACGAATTCTGCCGGTCTGTCGCTAGGCGGAACTGGCGGTTGGTCGGGCTTGCCGCAAGCTGTAATCAGCACGGCAGCAAACAGCAAGCATGGGCGGGTCAGTCTCAGCATGGGCGATACAATACTGCAAATGGCACGAACGCGTGCGCGAAATACAGGCCCCGCCCGGGGTCTGGCAGCGTCAGCCGTTTTGTTGCTGAACGCAAACCCACTTACGTGTAACCTCGGCATCTGACCGTAGCAGAGAGTTCCCATGTCGTTTTCCAGTAAAAAGCGTATCGCGATATTGCAGCTCGGTGTACTCATCACCGCCGCCTGCGCCACGATGAATATCAATCTCCCGTCCGTCACCGAAACGCCCACTGGCGAGCGCCAGCCGGGCAAGATTATATGGCGCGACCTCTTGACGAACGATCCTGCGGCTTCACAGCGTTTCTACGGCGAGCTGTTCGGCTGGACCTTCGAAAGCCCCGAAAATAATTCTGCTTACACGCTGATCAGAAACAATGGCCGCATGATCGGCGGCATGATCGACACCGTGGCACTGAATAATCGCGATGACATATCACAGTGGGTGGTTCTGATGTCCGTTGAAGACGTCGATGCCAGCATCGCCAGGGTGACCGCAGCGGGCGGCGAGGTGGTGACGCCGGTTACCGATCTGCAGAATCGCGGGGAGCTCGCTGTTTTCAGAGATGCCGAGGGTGCGCTGCTCGGGATGCTCGAAACCAGGGACGGCGATCCAGGCGATCGTAGTGCTGAGTTCGGTGACTTCCTGTGGGATGAACTCTGGACAACCGATATCGACAATGCGACAGCATTTTACGGGGAAATTGCCGGTCTCGAGGTGTCGGACATCGACGTGGATGAGGGTCCGGCAGTGCCGGCGAAGTATCGGCTGCTCAAATCCGGTGACACCGCCAGGGTCGGCATCATGCCCAACCCGCTGGAAGGACTCGATCCCGTGTGGGTAAGCTACCTGCGGGTGGCAAGTCCGGCGACGATAGCAGCGAGAGTCGCGGACCTGGGCGGCCGCGTCATAGTTGAGGCGCAACCGCGACCGATTGGCGGTGAAGTCGCTTTTGTTGCGGGCCCATCCGGCGCCGGAATTGCGCTGCAAACCTGGCCACTCGAACGACAGAAATAGGAGGCTCCAATTGGTGAAAACGATATTCAAGATTGCGAAGATCGCGGCAGTTCTCGGCGCCTGCCTGCTGATGGGCGGCTGCGATGATGTCCGTGTTTACGGCAGCGTCGGCTACAGTTCCTACGGTGGCTATGGCGGCTACGGCACCCGCGTTGCAGTCGGCGGGCGAATCTACTAATTAAAGCGAAATTTTCGAGGGCACATCATTGGATCACGGAAGAAAACTGCGGCTAGCCGCGCTTGGCATCATCTCCGTGGCGCTCAGTGCCTGCGCTAGTATTGACTTCGATTATCCCCGCACGGAATCCACTTCACTTGTCGACACTGACGATACCTACCTGGCTGAAAACATAATTCCAACCGTCGCCCAGCAACCGGATGATTACGCCGGCTTCTATCCACTGGCTGATGGCATCGACGCATTAAGCTCACGACTATTGCTCGCCGCGCGCGCCGAACGCAGCATCGACCTGCAGTATTACCTGATCAAGAATGACAGCGTTGGGCGTGCGCTGTTGAAGGCGTTGCTCGACGCCGCTGACCGTGGTGTGAGGGTGCGGCTGTTGCTCGATGACATCTTCACCTCCGGCTACGATTCCGGGATGGCGGCACTGGACTCGCATCCCAATTTCGAAATTCGCATTTTTAATCCATTCAATCGCGGCGCCGTCGGCCGAACGCTGGGCGCCGCGACCAGCTTCCGCCGCGTCAATCGACGTATGCACAACAAGTCATTCACGGTCGATAATCAGATTACGATTATCGGCGGTCGCAACATCGCCGACGAATATTTCGGCGCACGCGAAGATGCCCAGTTCGGCGATCTGGATGTCATTGGCATCGGGCCTGTTGTCAACGATGTGGCCGTCATGTTCGATAGCTACTGGAACCATGAGACGGCGCTGCCTGTCCCGGCATTCACGAAACCGCTCGACGACGCTGGCGGAACGCTCGACAAACTTCGAGTCTTGCTCAACGAATCTGCAGAGCGGATAAAAGAGACCCGCTACGCAGAAGCGGTACTTGACCGGGTGATGGAACAGGTCGAAGCGGACACTAATGCATTTACCTGGGCAAGCTATTCGCTGGTATACGATTCGCCGGACAAGGGTGTCAGCAGCAAGGCGAAAAGTGCCGGCTCTGTGCTCACACCCTTAGCCGAATCACTGCGGGCGGCGACTCGCGAGGTGCTGATTGTTTCGCCGTATTTCGTACCGAGAAAATCCGGCATCGAGGCCTTTTCGAATATGCAGCGCCGCGGCGTGGATGTAACGATAGTTACGAATTCGCTGGCAGCCAATAATCAGTTTACGGTGCATGGCGGCTACGCACCGTCGCGCAAGCCTCTATTGAAAAACGGTGTGCAGATTTTTGAGGTTCGTGCGGACGCGGAAGTGCCTGGCACAGAGTATGTTGACTCGGAAAACGGCCGGGCGACATTACATACCAAGGCATTCATCGTCGATCGCGAGCGGGTGTTCATTGGTTCATTCAACTTTGATCCGCGCTCAGCGAATATCAACACCGAGATGGGTGTCATCATCAACGATGCGACTCTCGCGGCCTATTTTGCCGAGCGCATCGAGAAGGCCTTGCCAATAAAGGCCTACACGGTATTCCTGGACGAAAACAACAAGGTGCGCTGGCGCGGCTATGACGGTGCCAACGAGACCATTTATAAGAAAGAGCCAGGGACCAGCTGGTGGCAACGATTCAAGGCGGGATTCGTGCGTTTCCTGCCGATACGCAGTCAGCTTTGACCCGTCGACCCCGCAAGGCAAATGATTCAAACCGGTAGATCCGGAATCGGTGATTGCCGTATCATGTACATCTCAGTTCCCGCAGACGCGCGCGGGAGCCCAAAATCAACCATTCGAGTCAACTATCATGGCGACAACAAGAACCTACCTGCTTATTCTGGCGCTCGTTTCGATGTCAATGGCCGGCTGCGCTGCGGGCTTCAAGGCGACTTACGATTACGATCCGGAACATGATTTCAGCGCGCACACATCGTGGACCTGGATATCCGAACATCCGATGACCATTGGTGCAACGGATAACATCACCAACCCGTTGCTCGAGCCACGCATCATGTCAGCCATTGAGGATAATCTGACCGTTAAGGGCTTCACCAGGGTGGACTCTCCCGATTCGGCGGATTTCGTGGTGGCCTTCACGGTGGGTTCGCGAGACAAGATCAAAGTCGATACCTACCCAGCTCACTATGGCAGTTACGGGTATCCGCGCGGCTGGGGCACCCCGTACTATGGCGTTGGCATGGGCTATGGCACTGAAACGGTTGTTCGGGAATACACCAATGGCATGCTGGCGATTGATATTTTCGACGTCTCGGAGCAGCGACCGATGTGGCATGGTTTTGCCGAGAAATCGATTTCAAGTTCGGACCGCAAGAATGCCGAGGCCACAATTAACGCCGCCGTCACCGCCGTGCTTAAAGCTTTCCCGCCCCCAATGTAGTCGAGACAATACGCGGCAGGCGAACATAGAGCAGCCGGCTTGAGATGCAAATAGCGCTCTCTAGAATTTGACGCTCAAATACAATTTGGGCCCCTGGTGGCGAATTCGGAGCGTGCCGCGTAGATCTTCGTCTTTTGCGCGCAGTCTCATACCGTAAAAGTTGTAGCCGAAACCGGCGTCAAAGTTCTCACCCAATTCTCGCTCGAGACCGAGGCTCAGGTAGGCCATGTAGCCATCGTAACGATCAAATTCCAGCGCGAATAAGTCCACATCGGCGCCGAGCTGCCAGTGGGTGCCAAGCGGAAGTCGGCCAAAGACGCCGAATGTAGGCAGCGGCACCTCAACCCTGGCGTTCTCCGCCGCCACCGCACCATCGGCACGCAACGTCGTTTTCATCCGACCGTAGCTGAGTCCAGCCCTGACCCCGAGCTCCTTCTGGTTGTCACGCATCAGTGAATAGGCATAGGCAAGACGCAAAACGCGCGATGAGACGCTCGTTTGCAGCTCCGTCCCGGCGGGGAAGACCTGATCTCCAAACTGGATATCGCGCTGCGCGGTTGCTGTCGCGCTGCGTAGTAACTCGAAGTAGCCCACTTCGAGCCGATGATAAGAGCCTATTCGATAAAAAGCATCAAACTGCGCGACCGTCTGACTGTCCGTGATCCCGAGAGTATCTTCCAGGTCCACGTCGTCACCGCGCGCCCCATCCGACGCGTCCCGAAGTATCTTGGTATCGATGCTGCCTGCAAACGCGCCAACGCGAATTTCAAAAGCGCCCTGCTTGTCGGTGCCCGGGTGATCTCTGGGCCGGAAGATGTTGGCGTTGTAGGCGAGACCGATGCTTGCCGACCACAATTTGTCGCGGTCGACGAGTGGGCTGTTGCTGATAGCGGAATCCAGAAATTCGACCCCGACAGTTGTCTTCAACAACCAGCGCGGTGTCAGCTCGTAGCCGAGCACCATCTCGAGTGCAGTCGTAATCGAAGAACCCGGCTGATACTCGGGCAGTACTGCCGACGCCTCCTCAGGCGCTACGCCAAAATAGTAGGCGTTGTAATCGCCACTGAAGTAGGAATATTTGACACTGGGTACGAAGAATCCCCGCCGAAACTCCCGCGGCAGGCTTAGTTCAACTTCGCTGGTCACACCACCATG
>JAIBDF010000102.1 GCA_024679535.1 Chromatiales bacterium | reverse complement strand
TCATCCGGCGCGGCGCGGTGGTTGGCCGCGAACACCTGGATGTCATGGTGCCGATCCAGGTCGGCGGCGACTCAGGCGTAACGCCCGCAATCGTGCGCAATGCCCATGCCCGCAAGGTTGCGGATATCGCCGACGAGGTCCGTGCAAAGGCGACCAAAAGCCGCGCCGGCTCCGAAATCAAGGCAGCGAAGAACAAGTACGTGCTAAATCGCATCCCCTGGCCCCTGCGCCGTCCCGTGTTCCTGTTCATCAAGTGGATCACCGTCGACATGGGGATTGAGATCAAGGCGCTCGGCCTGTCTGCGCATAGCTTCGGCTCGTTCGTGGTATCGGATATCGGCAGCTTCGGCCTGAATACGGGCATGACCGCCCTGATGCCTGCCGCGAAGGTGCCCTGCGTCATCGTGCTCGGCAAGATTGAGGAAAAACCGGTGGTCAGGAACGGCGAGGTCGTCATTCGTACCATTCTGCCGTTGACTGGCACGTTCGATCACCGGATCGTCGACGGCATGCAGATCGGTAAGCTGGCGCGAGGGATCAAGCGCAACTTCCGAAAGCCCGAGTGGCTGAACGAGGTACCGGAGCAAGAACTCGCGGAGTGTATTTTCACGGTCAGGTAACAAAAAAGGCCGCTCTCACTTTTTGAGAGCGGCCTTTTTTGTTTATTGGTCGGGGCGAGAGGATTTGAACCTCCGACCCCTTCGTCCCGAACGAAGTGCGCTACCAGGCTGCGCCACGCCCCGACCGCGGGAGGCGCATCTTACAGCATGTATTCGGGGGCTTCAATCAGGCCGAATGGGCTCCGCAAAGCGCTCCAGCCCACCGTAAACCACGCGGCACATCTGCCCTGCACTGGCATCTGTCGCCTCGGTCACGACGGCCTCCTGCCCGAGGTGAACGCGACCCGCCGTGGACACTGGGCCCTCCATGACCAGCAACTCATCAAGGTAGACCTGAATCCGCTGACCTGGCTCTAGCGACGCGTGGCGCAGCTTGAATTCGGCCTTGAATGAAAAATCAGGCTCCTTCTTCTCTATCCGGGACATCTCGATGTCCAGCTCTCCAAATTCGCGTCCTTTTTCGTCACGAAATTCGGCCTCGAATTCCCACTTCTTCTTGATCCGCTTGCCAAACAACATCGCCAAGACAAAAAGCAGCAGGATGAGGCCGAAGAAACCGTAGAGGATGTAAACTACAATCGAGAACAAGGTGTCCATGAAGGCTACGTACCATGACGAAAACACTGATAGGCATAATAACCTGCCTCTTGGCTGGAACCGCAATTGCCGATTTAGAGGACGAAGTACGCTGCCGGGAAATCGGGTTCAGCAATTCGGTTGAACAGCTTGATTTGGAAGCGTTTCGCACCTTCATCGATGCCGATGCGCGATTTGTGGGCGCGAGCGTGCTGCGCGGCGTTGACGAAATCGCGGCGGGCTGGTCAGTGTTTTTCACAGAAGGGTTTCCAAAGATCAAGTGGCGGCCGCAGATTGTCGAGGTTCTCGAAGATGGCAGGCTGGCGTTGAGCCGCGGCCCGTTCATCAGCGTTTCCAAGAACGCTGAAGGCGACAAGGTTGAAACCTGGGGCACATTCAATTCGATCTGGCGCCTGAATTCCGATGGCGAATGGCGTGTTGTGTTTGATGCGGGCAACCCCGGGCCTGGCAGTCCTGGGGAAGAAATACTGGAGTTCGTTCACCAGGAAGATAACTGTTCATGAAGCGCTACAAGTCTGTTGATGACTACATCGCGAATGCTGACAACTGGCAGGCAGAGCTCAGGCGCCTCCGGGAGATCCTGAGCTCAACCGCCCTCGTTGAACAGGTCAAGTGGGGTGCACCGTGCTACACGCACAAAGGCACTCCGCCAGTGGCGCATGACATCAGCGAAGGACATCAAACCAACCGTTATCAAGGGCTACATCAGGGAGGCCATTACGCTCGTCGATTCCGGCAAGCAAATCAAGGCCGAACGCTCAAGGTCCGTTGTTGTACCCGATGAACTGGCTACGGCCATGCGGCGACACAAGGCCGCAACAGCCGCATTTCGCAAACTCACGCCCGGCAGGCGTCGGCCTGCACGACAAGCATCGAAACGGCTAAGACTTACGCTTCCGGATTGATGTTCGCGTTCAGCCGGAACAGGTTGGTTGGGTCATATTTCCTCTTGAGCCGCATGAGGCGCGGGAAGTTACCCTGGTAGTTCCCATGGCGAACGGCTCGCGACTCATCTGCCGTATCGACCGTGTAATAACCGTCGGTAGCTGGCTCGAGCTGCTTCCACCAATCGCGTATGTATCGAACATGCGACTCGGCTTCAGCGTCCTTCTCCCACTCAACTATCACAAACATGTTTGCCAGCGATTTGCGATGCGCAAACGCTGTGTCCGGTGTGGATACACGCCCGATTGCCCCTCCCGAATGCTGGCAATACAACACAACAGCGCGCCCATCCATCGGTTCGAAGCCATCTGCAATTGAATCGATTAACGAATCGGGGACATCGTTGATGAATCCGGCCTTCATGTACTGCGCAACATTTCTCGCTTCCGTGCTATCGCCGCTTCGTTGTAACTCCACGTAGTCCCAGGCCTTTACTGAATCCACGATCGGGGTCCCGAGCGCACGCAATGGTGCAAGCGCCTTCTCCGCCTCGTTTTCCGGGCCGGACCAGCAGATGTGAAAACCAGCAACGCTATCCGTGCCCGCCATCGCCGACGCAGTGAAAACATCGCAATACAAATTGTCAGGCGCGCTCGCGCCATATTCGCGGTACGTTTCGAAGACTTCACGAACCATGGCGCCCGGATACAGGATGTCGCCACCCACAACCGTGCGCTGCATCGGGTGCAAAGCCATTTCGAAATTTGTAACGATGCCAAAATTGCCGCCGCCGCCACGAATTCCCCAGTACAGGTCTTCATTTTCCTCCGGACTCGCATGCAGCAACCGGCCATCGGCTGTGACCACATCGACGCCGAGAACGTTGTCGAGTGCCAGCCCGAACCGGCGACCAACTCGTCCAAAACCTCCCCCAGTTGTGAGGCCACCGATCCCCGTATGCGACACCGTGCCCGCCGTGGTGACCAGGCCGACCGCCATGGATTCCCGATCGAGTTCGCCAAGCAGGCTACCCCCAGCCACATGGGCGACCCGATTCGTCGCATCGACACGAGCATGGCGCAGCGTTGACAAATCGATCTGCATACCACCGTCGCAGGTGGATTTGCCCGCGTAGCTGTGCCCGCCGCATTTTACGGCCAGCAGCAGATCTCGTTCGCGCGCAAATGTGACGGCCTTGCACAGGTCGGTTGCGCCAACGGGCTGCACTACGAATGCGGGGTGTTTATCGATACCGGAATTCAGGACGCGCCTCGCCACGTCGTAACCGGCGTTGCCCGGAAGCAAGAGATTGCCCCGTAGACTGTCACCAAACTCCTTGACTGCCGCTCGTTCAATTTCGATAGCCGTACGGTTTCCCGTCACTGCATTGACGTTCGCGCTGACCTCGGTCAGTGCTGCAAACTGCGCGGCAAGAGTAGGCGTTGCTGCGGCAGATACGCCCGCGGCAACGGCCGAGCGCAGAAATAGTCGCCTGTCCATAAAGCCTCCTTTTCATATTTTTATTTTTAGCTTGGTTCAAGGATAGCCCAAATGGAATAGACTTGGGGCATGGATACGAGAATTTCGAGCAAGCTGCCCAACGTCGGCACAACAATATTTACCGTGATGAGTCATCTCGCCACCGAAACCGGTGCCATCAATTTATCGCAGGGTTTTCCCGGTTTCGAACCACCTGGCGCACTCACCGACCGCATCAACTGGCACCTGCATAACGGTGCCAATCAGTATGCTCCGATGCCCGGCATTCCCGCCCTGCGCCATGCAATAGCCGAAAAGACTCAGCGCCTGCAGGGCCGCGAACTCAATGTTGATACCGAGATCACCGTCTGCACGGGAGCCACCGAGGGACTCTTTAGCGCCATCACGGCGATCGTACACCGCGGCGACGAGGTCATCATTCTGGACCCGGCCTACGACTCCTACGAACCCGCGATCGAACTGGCAGGTGGTATTACTCGACGTGTGCCGCTGTTGATTGACCAGAACGGTAGCGACTTCCACCCCGACTGGCAGCGACTCGGCGACGTGATCAATGACAAGACCCGCCTGGTTATTCTCAATTTTCCACACAACCCGACCGGGGCGATCCTCTCGGCGGACGACCTCGAAAAACTCGCTGAGCTGGTGCGCGATACCAATTGCTACCTGCTTTCAGATGAGGTGTACGAACACATTGTCTTCGACGGTGAACCGCATCACAGTCTCGCGAACCATGACGAGCTCTGGGAACGCTCGATGGTCATCTGCTCATTCGGCAAGACCTTTCACGCCACAGGATGGAAGCTTGGCTACTGCGCTGCGCCAGCCCATCTGACCGAAGAATTCAGGAAAGTACACCAGTTCACGACCTTTTCAGTGAGCACTCCGATGCAACATGGGGTGGCGGATTTTCTAATCAGCAACCCTGAGTTCTACGAGGACCTGCCGACGTTTTATCAACAGAAGCGCGACCACTTCTGCGAGCTGCTGGCGCCATCGCGATTCAAGTTCCGGCCTGCGCGCAGCACGTTTTTCCAAATACTGGATTACGGCGACATCAGCGACGAGAAAGACGAATCCTTAGCGAAACGGTGGACACGCGAAATCGGCGTCGCTTCCATTCCTCTGACGGTGTTTTGCGAGACGCCGTTCACCGCAACGCGATTACGATTTTGCTTTGCGAAGGACGACGCGACACTCGAAAAAGCCGCGGAGATATTGTGTGAGCTTTAGGCGCTGCCGAGTTGAAATGCGACCAGAGCACCGACGTAGCCGATAGTGGTCATGTAGACCCACGCAAAAATCGGCCAACGCCACGAGTTGGTCTCGCGCCGGATTATCGCCAGCGTAGCCGCGCATTGCAGACAACACGCATAGAAGATCAGCAAACCGATCACCATCGGCAAGGTAAATACTTTTGATCCGTCGGGTCGAGTCGCGGACTTGAGCCTGCCGGAGAGCGTGCCCTCATCCGCATCATCGCCGACCGCATAAACCGTGCCCAGGACCGCAATGACGACCTCGCGCGCCGGAAAACTTGCAATGACCGCGGACGATACGCGCCAGTCCCAGCCCAGCGGTTCGAATATGGGTTCGACTACTTTGCCAGCCCTGCCCAGCCAGCTTTGCTCCATCTGCATTGCCGCCGCTGAATTCGCGTCGAGGTCGACCGGCAGATCGTCTGCGCGCGGGAAGTAAGCCAGTGCCCATACAACAACCGCGACCGCAAAAATAACCGTGCCGGCGCGCTTGAGAAAGACTTTGGCGCGCCCGAGCAACTGGATGGCAACGGTCTGCAGATTCGGCCGGCGGAACTCCGGCAACATCAATGCGAACGGTGGCTTGGGCCCGCGCAGCGCCGTCTTGCGCATGATCAGCGCAGTCAAAATACCCATCATGATGCCAAACAGGTACAGGCCCAGCAGCACAAGTCCCTGCAGGTTCAGAAAACCAACCGTGGTCGCCGGCACAAATGCGGCGATCAGCAGTGCATACACCGGCAGACGTGCCGAACAGGTCATGAATGGCGCCGCCATGATCGTGGCAATGCGGTCGCGCCGATTCGGAATCACGCGTGTCGCCATGATCCCGGGCACCGCACAGGCAAAACTGGAGATCATCGGAATAATCGACTGTCCAGACAGCCCGACCGAGCGCATGGCCCGATCCATCAGGTAAGCCGCGCGCGCGAGGTAGCCGGAATCCTCGAGGAGGATGATGAACAGGAACAGGATCATAATCTGCGGCAGGAATATGACGACGCTGCCAACACCCGCAATGATCCCGTCGGCGATCAGGCTGGAAAATGCGTTATCGCCGAGGCTCTCGAATACAGTCGCGCTCAGGGTTGACGTGGATCCGTCAATTGCATCCATGATCGGTGTCGCCCAGGCAAACACCGCCTGGAATACGATCGCCATGACGACGAGCAAACCAATCGTGCCCGGCACCGGTAGATTCAGGAAGTCAGTGACCCTGCTACGCCAGGTAACGAAGGCTGGTGCCGATTTCTGGACCTTGTCGAGGACGCCTCTCACCCAGTTGTAACGGACCTGTGCATCGCGCGCGATAGGCGGTTCATCCCCGAACAACTCCGCCCGCACCGAATCAATATCTGACCTGGCCGAGTCGCTCAGCTTCCCCACGATGAGCTGGTTCGACTCGGTTGGGCCATCGATCAGCAAGCGCTCAAGCTCCGCGAATCGCAGCGGCTCTCGCGAGTTTTCAGCAAGGTGTTCGGCTGCTGCGGTGAGCTCAGGCCAGATCCGCACCCTGCGCGGTGGCGTAATGTCCCTGATGCCGACCAACGCGCGGCGCAGCATGTCGAGGCCAATACCGCTTGTAGCAACTACCGGGTACACCGGCACTCCGAGCAGCGCACTCAGTTCTGCAGTGTCCACCTGGATGCCGCCTTTCTCTGCGGCATCATTCATCGTCAGGGCGACGACGGTTGGCAACTCGAGTTCGACAAGCTGCTGGACCAGAAACAGCCCCTGGTAGAGATTGGTCGCGTCCAGCACCGCGAGAACACCATCTGGCGTCTCGGTACCTTCCATGCGACCGAAGATCACATCAACGGCGATTTTTTCTTCAAGTGAGTGCGCACTCAGTGAGTGCGTGCCTGGCAGGTCGACAAGTTCGACGACTTTGTCGTCGGTCTTGAGCAGGCCAACGTGTTTCTCGACCGTTACACCCGGGTAATTGCCAATCCGTTGCTTGAGACCGGTCAGGCGATTGAAGAGCGTGCTCTTGCCTGAATTGGGATTGCCGACAACCGCTATGCTCGCGTCGATGCGCTTCGCTACGGTTATCTCACTGGCGGGAACGCGGATTTCAGTGGGACTAGTCACCAGCCCCTACAGGCGCAACTTTGAAATGGCGGGCATGCTCCTGGCGCAGGGAGATACCGCAACCGAAGAGGCGAAACTCCATCGGATCGCCGCCGATCGCCGAGCTCGCGTGCTCAACCTCGGTGCCTTCGACGAGGCCCAGAACCATAAGCCGCTGTACCTGGGGGTCGGCGGGATTAATTGCCCGGATGATGCCCTTCTGGCCGCGTTTCAGAGTCGCTAGTGTGCTGCCGTTGATCGCCATAACTTCCTATAAATGCTAAATTTTTCCAGCACTGCTTGAATGTTGTGATAAATGATAATGATTCGCATTACTAACCGCAATAGGCAATTCTACTGATAGTCGGGAAATCAGCTAATCGAGGT
Organism: Chromatiales bacterium; assembly: GCA_024679535.1. Classification (GTDB taxonomy): domain Bacteria; phylum Pseudomonadota; class Gammaproteobacteria; order Steroidobacterales; family Woeseiaceae; genus UBA1847. The sequence goes on along the minus strand of JAIBDF010000102.1, from coordinate 3,583 downwards.
ATTTGTCGAACCAGTCCAGCGTCTCGCGAATCAGGATGTCGCGCGGCACAATGTGTGCGCCCGGGGTTACATAATGTTTTTTTTGCTCGGGTGCTGTCCCGAGTAGCTCGAACATGGGAATTTGCCCGGTCTCGTAAGGGAATACGATGTCGTATTGACCGTTGAGCATCAGGACCGGCGTACTCACCTGCGTGATGAAGTTGATCGGGTCTGCTTCGGGTAAGAACTGGAAGTACTCCCATAAGCCGCCCACGTGCAGCACGGCCGCAGCAATGCGATCTTCCAGTGCGAGGGCGATCGGAGCCGTCTGGCCGCCCCAGCTAATCCCTGAATACCCCAGGCGCGCGACATCTACATCGTCACGTGTTTCGAGATAATCGATGGTCCGGGACAGGTCCTGCATCCATTTGATCTGGATATCGCGATATTGCGTGCCGCCCGCATTTTCGAGCAGGTGCGAATGAGTAATGCTGAAATCGGCGTCATCGCGATCGTAGGCACCCATGAAAATCGGCAATACGACGATGTGCCCGCTACGAACAAGGAAATCGAAAGTCGCAATCCAGTTTTCCTGTGCATCTGACTTCATCGACAGGTAACCGCTGCCGGGCCAAACCAGTATCGGGATAGCAACGTCTTTGACGTTTTTCGGAACGTAGACAAAAGCCCCACCGCGCTCGCCATAGGGTGTGTCAAACGCCACGCGCTGCCGCACCCAGTGCTCGTCCTCTCTCTCCCATAGCAGCTCAGCGTTCAACGGCAGCGGGTCGTAGGCGTAAAGTCGCTTGTAGATATCGAACTCGGCTTTCGAAGCCGGCGTTTCGCTCATGAAGTCGCGACGAAATTCCGGGTCGGCTCTCAGGCGAAGCTTCTCGAGCTTCGCCTCATCGTCAAAGGTTTTCACCAGTCTCGCGCCGTGAGTCGCGTCCCGGTCCCACGGTGATTTTGGAATAATCCAACTGCTGTGAAAGGCGGAATCCGGCCATGCGGCACCGGTCGTTCCTCTCTGGTCCGTGCCGGATTCGTTCCATATCCACTCGCGTACGTTACCCACGATGTCGAAAAGTCCCGTCGTCGTCATGGCGCGCCCCTCACCCACCGGCTGCGGGCCATCCGACTCGAGGTTGCTGCGCGGCGATACAAGCCAGCTGTTCTCTCGAAAAAACTCCTTGGTTCTTTCGAAATGAATCGCTGTGGGCAGCTGTTTACCCATGAACTCGGCGTAGGCAGCGGCTTCGTACCAGCTGATGCCGCCAACCGGGTAATCACCCTGCCCGCCTGGATAGGCACCACCGGACCATGTCGCCGGCCCGGGCCGTCCCGTCTTGTCGACAAACTCAGCCACAGCTTCTGTGAATGGGATAGTGGCTCCGTCCTTCACGAACGCCTGCTGCCAGTGCGCGGAATTCTCATACCCTCCGGCCGCGACAAACTGCTCGAATGCCCGGTTGGTCACTTCAAAACGGTCCATGAAGAAATCATCGTAGTCCACGAGGTCATGGGTAAATGCGCGAACGCGCAGCATCTCTTCGGGCAAGGTATCGATGAGGTCCAGTTTGACGGGGTTCAGCGACGGGATGCCAAAATATTCGAGGCCGACGATCGCGGTGTGCAAGACCTCAACCGGGCGATGTCCGTCCAGCTCAAGGCGTACCCGATAGCCTGCACCCCTGGCAAATCGCACATCGCTCAATGGCGTCGTCCCGAGATCTTCCCAGTCGTCAGCGCCCGCTGTTATCGGCTGCCGGTAAACTCGCGCCGCCGGGGGAACGCTCGCGATATCGGTAATCTGTGAAATCTCGTCCCAGAAGGCCGCATCGAAACCGTCGTCACCGAGAACCGGCGCTATCTCTGTAGCCAGTACGAATGCGCTCGGGTAGTCACCCGCATCGCGAAGCCGGTTAACTTCGAGCACCTGTTGCGCAAGTGATGCCGCATCATACTCGGGCTGAACGCTTGCCTCGGTGGGCTCTTGCAACGCTTGCGTGGAATCCAATGCAAAGCGATCGATGGCAAACAAGCCGATAGCAATAACCACGAACGCGATCGTCACGAGATTCAGGCGTCCTCCTGTCTGGCCAGACGGCTGCGACGACCGGTCCACGTCCGAATCGCGCTTGATTCCGTCCGGCGTGACCTCGAAAGCCCAGGCAAAGAACAGGACGAACGGAAGACCGAGCGCCAGGAGCGCGACGACAAGCCGCATTACAGAGCCTGGATATTCGTAGATGTCCAAAATGAGAGAACTGGCCTCGACGATCACCCATGCACCTACCACGTAGGCGATTCCTACACGGACGACGTTGCGGCGCTTCAGTTCCTCAAAAATCGGCATATGCTTGCTCAGCCTAGCAGCTTGGCCGGCCGAACTCCTTCGGCAGAACGGACTCGATACGTTCCATGACATCAATCCGATGCACAAAATCATGAATATAATCGAGTTCGTCTGTTTCCAGAATAAGCACCTCGCTCATGGTGTACGACTCGATCCAGTTCTCATACAGACCATCGAGACGCTTGAGGTAGGCCAGCGGCACATCCTGCTCCATTTTCCGACCGCGCAGCTTGATGCGTTGCCGCAGGGTGCGCATCGAACAGCGCAGATAGATCATCAGGTCTGGTGGGCGAATGGCATCCAGGATCGCGGCGTAGAAACCACGATACGTGTCCCAGTCGCGCTTCGAGATTTTCCGCATCTGGTGCAAGGCGGTCGCAAAAATCTCCGCATCCTCAAATATCGTGCGATCGAGCGCAACAACGCCCGACTGTCGGTCAAGTTCCTGGTGCAGACGAAACTTGTTTGACAGGAAGTACAGCTGCGACTGGAACGCCCAGCGCTTCATATCCTTGTAAAAATCAGCGAGATAGGGGTTTTCGTCATTGGGTTCGTAGAATGGCGCAACACCATAGGTCCGGTGCAGAAACTCGACCAGCGTCGATTTGCCGGTTCCCATATTGCCCGCAATTGCGATCGAGCGTTTCATACCCTATTCTCGACTCCCATGACCATGCCTGTTGTACTGATTAGTGAAGAGGAAATCCAGAGCCGCGTCCTGGAACTGGCCGAGCAGATTTCCGCCGATTACGACGATAACAATGAACTTGTTATGGTCGGCGTCCTCAAGGGATCGTTCATCTTCCTCGCAGACCTGTCACGTCGCCTCAGCATCCCGCGAACGATCGAGTTTATCGCAGTGTCCAGTTATGGCAACGGCAGCCGTTCGTCAGGCGCCGTGCGGCTCCTCATGGACGTACGCGGCAATATTGAGGGAAAGCATGTACTGATTGTGGAAGATATTGTCGACACCGGGCATACGCTCAAATATTTGATCGGGATATTCGAATCGCATCGACCCGCATCTGTTCGTACCTGCGCGCTGGTGCGCAAAGCCGAGAGCGCCGAGGTTGACGTCACGGTCGACTACATCGGCTTCGATATCGGGAATGAATGGGTTGTCGGTTACGGGCTCGACTACGCCGAGCAGAATCGAACCCTGCCCTACATCGGCATCGTCTCACCTGACGACTAGAGGTCGGCACAGCCGTCGATTTCGACTTCCACCGTCGAATGACCAATGCCGTA
>JAIBDF010000184.1 GCA_024679535.1 Chromatiales bacterium | reverse complement strand
TCTTGCCGTTACCAGCAGTGTATTACCCGTGTCGGCCATCGTGCCTCTGCACTCGACTCTGCTGATCGGCTCGACGGCATCCCGCGCCGTGGTGTTTCGCGAGTACATCGACTGGCGAATCGCCGGACCTTTCCTGGCCGGTAGCATCGTTGCTGTCGCCATTGCGGCAAGAATCTACGTCGAATTACCGGATACCATCATTGCATCTGCAATTGGCATCGTGATGCTGGTGGCCATCTGGTTGCCGGGCATCAGCTGGCGACCGAATTTTCGGCATCCCTGGGCGATCGTTGGCTTCATCCACTCATTTTTGTCGACGCTGTTCGCGTACGGCGCGCTGTTGCACGCGGTCATCCTGCACACCGGCCTGAAACGGCGGCATGTCGTTGCGACGATGGCCGCAAGCCTGACAGGAATGGGGGTTTTCAAGATCGCAGGCTACGCGGGGAACGGCTTCGACTACAGGCCCTACTTAGTGACGATCGTCCTCTCGGTGCTCGTTGCATTTGTGGGTACCTGGGTCGGCAAGCGACTCATTGATCGAATTTCGGAGGCCGTATTTCGCACGGTATTTCGTTTGCTTGTGACACTGACTGCCGTGCGATTGATTGTTACAGCAATCGTGTCAGCGGGTCAGGCCTAGCGCTACCAGTCCAGTTCGCGCAGGAATGCGACAAGCGCCTGGGATGATCCCTGGTGAGAGTCCCATGGAACATACCGTTGCGGTCGTGTTGCGCCGGCACGCAGTTCCAGGTCCCGGGATTCGGCGATCAGGCGCATCTGGTCGACGGTCACTCGGTAGTAGCCGTCCAGGGCCGAAGCGACAGGCTTAACGTATACGTCGTCGGAGGCTCCAATAGTGCCCGGAGTCCATCCTTTGACCTCGAGGCTGAGAGGCTCACCGTCGGCGTACAGGACGACCGCTTCGAAGTCATCCATCTTCCGGCGGCGTTCGGCCGAGTCCGAGGATCCCCAGATACCAAGCCACAGGAAATACTCGCGCTGGCCCATAGTGTTGACCTGGATAGGGCCGACGTAAACGTAGTCGCGTCCGAAAGCGGAAGTTGCAGACATGTCGCGGTACATGACGATCGGTGCGGACGCCCGCTTGATGGTCACCCCGGTTTCCGGATCGAGCCGCTGCAGTACGGTTGTATCGTTGCCGGCGCAGCTTGTGAGCAGGGCCAGCGCCAGCACGGTACAGGAAAGTCTCAGGCGATCTATCGTCATGCGTCGGACCTTAGTAGTACAACTGGTAACCGAGACTAATGAAATACGATTCCTGGTCCTGGTTGAGGTCAGTGTTCGTCATATCACGGCTCGAGAATCGCTTACCGGCATCGAGCTCTATGCGACCCCGACGACCCATACGATACTGCAGGCGAAGCCCCGGCGTATAGGTCCATTGGGTACTCATATCCGACAGTATTTCGCGGTAATCCACTCGCAGTCGCGGATTGATGCGCCAGTTGCGGCCGATGGGAAAACGCGTGTCCAGACTCATGGTGTATATGTCGGATGAATCGGATGTTGCATACCGCAGGCTGAGAATACCGACATCCCCTTCGCGAAAAAGGCTACTCGAAACAAGATCGGTCGAGAAATAACTGTATTCCGCTTCGGCAGTTGCAGGTGCGTCGCCAGTTGCCGGCATGGCATCGACAATCGATCGGTTTGCGTTGATGTTCAGTTGCAGGTGCGGCGTTAACGGACGCGACAGCCCAAGTGTCGCACCCGACGTCATCGGTGAGCGGTCGAGCGCTTGTTGCCGGATCTGTACCTCGGTGAGTGTTTGTGCGAGCAGGTCAAAGTCCTGGCTGCTCTGACCCAGCAGAGCGTTGCCGAGACTCAGGAACGGACTGCGGCGGCGATCCAGTGACCCGCTCAGCGTCAGCTTGCCAGGTAACCGCCAGCTACCCTGGGCGAAAACACTGCTGAGCTCGCTGAAGGCGGTGTCGTAATCGACCGAGCCCCAGGCGGAGACGGATTCACCGAAGTAGCGCACCTCCGTACCAACAGCCTGCCTATCCGTGAGGCTGTCTATCTCCTGCTGCAGATAGAACACGCCGAATTCGACGTTCGTGCTGAAGGGCGTGAAGTTCGAGCTGATGCCGTAGAACTGTCGCGACTGTGCGTCGGAATTTGCGGTCGAGTACACCGGCTGACCGGCAACCGTATCGAACCGAATACGATCATTCAGCGAATAGGTAAGGTTCAGGCCGTCGAAGCGGCCAAGGACGCCACCTGTGCTGCGTGTCTGGCGACCGAGACGTCCGCGCAGTCGCGTGCGGGTGTCGTAGAGATCGGCATAGAGATAGGACAGGCGGAAATCATTCCCAGACGATCGCGTCTCTTCATCAAGGAGATCGTAGCGGTGTCCGCCCGTCAGTCGCGTTGAAAAATCAAAGCGCTGGCCTCGGCGGCGTGCGTCGATGGAAACATCTGAATACAGCGACGACTGGCTCGTGACCTCATCCTGATCGTTGAGCTGGTTGGCATCGCGGCGATAATGCTGGGCCATGAAGGTACGCACCTTCCACAGGCTGGGTTGACGCGCGGCTGACCCGGAGCCGCCTGCTGGTTGTCCGGGCATGCTGGTAGAGGCAGCGAGAAGCGCGGCAAGGCGTTGCTGCACCCGTGCGGCCCCTGGTCCATCCGGATACTGATCGAGGTAACGCTGATACTCCGCCTTGGCATGGGCTATCTGGCCGTTACGCTCACGGGCAAGAGCCAGGTATTCCTGTGCCGCCTGATGTTGATCATTCGCCGGTTGCTGTAACACCTTGGTATAGATCTGAACGGCGCGAGAAATCTCCCCGGCGGTCATTGCGCGTTTCGCCTCGGCCATCAATTGCCCTGACTCACCGTCCGCGACGGGCTCCACATCAGGGTCGGGTTCGCTGGCCACCTCGATCGGATTGACAGCGGCACCCTCCGATGTGTCGCGATCTATCCACGCCGTTGGGTATTGGTTGCGGATATCGCGTAATACTCTCGAGGCAGCTTCCGCAGAGTCGAAGTAGCCGATGCGCATCCGGTACCAGGTTTTGCCGTCAATATCAGCTTCAGTAATGAACAGTTTCTGCCCTGCCGCCAGCGTCATCGCAGGTATGTCCGTGGCCGCGGGATAGCGCAACGAGGATTCGAGGTTGATTACAAATCGTGTCGGCGCCGCTTTGACACGGTTGACCTGGCGTCCGATCGCGCCACTCGATGTTGAAACGGTAGCTGCCGGGCTGGCGTCGTGCAATATGCGAACCACAACCGTCTCACTCATGTTGCGGGGGGTGACGAGGAAGTGAACTTCGTTTGAGAAACTCAGGCGCAGCTGTTTTTGTTCCGAGCGTTCGCCATCGTATTCTACGTGGACGAGTCCCACCGCGTCGGCACCGAGCGGCCGATGGATCTCGCGACTGTCCGCGAGCGACGGTGGCACACCGTGACAGATTGATGTCGTGTCGAGGTCAATCGAGAGGGCATCGCCTTTTGCATTGGGAAAATGCCCGAGGTATGTCACATCGCAGCCAAGACGAATCGTGATCTCGGTGTAAACATCACCCGTGCTGATGTTGCTGGAGGTGATGAATCCGGGTGCTGCATGCGATGTTGACCACGTCAGAGCCTGCATCGCAAACGCTCCGATTAATGACAGTGTTGGACGTAGCGGCAGCATTACCAACCGCCGTCCGAGATACTGTGGCAACCGCTTTGGGCGCAATTTCGATCGTTACTGATGCCGTTGTGCCTGTCTTCGCCCGGGTCATAGTCATTGGCGTGGCAACCGGCGCAATCCGGTTGGTATATCGGGGAAGGCCAGTTCACAGTCTCCGAATTACCCTGATGGCAGCGCGTGCAGGCGAAATTGCCGAGATGATCCAGCGGTTCGTAACCCAGTCCCATGTGCTGGTAGATATGCGGAATCCATCCATTGGTTGTGTGGCAGTCACTGCACTCACGGTTCGTCACAAAGTGCCCCTGGCTCTTGCCGGTCGCCGTGTTTCCATCATGGCAGGATGAACAGGAGCCGAGGACCTGCGCGTGGTCTACGGTGGTGACCGGGATCCAGGTAATCGGTGAGTGACAGTCCTCGCAGATGTCCGTCGTCAGGATGTGCGTCGGGGTCTTACCCGTAGCTTGTGTCCCGTTATGGCAGCTGATGCAGTTGTTGGTGATATTGGTGTGATCGAAGTTGGCCGGGACCCATCCATTGGTCGTGTGGCAGTCGTCGCAGTTATTGCCGCTGACAAGGTGGGTCGGATGCTTGCCCGTGGCGGTGGTGCCGTCATGGCAGGAGAAACAGGTGCCGAGGACCTGGGTGTGATCGACCAGG
>JAIBDF010000082.1 GCA_024679535.1 Chromatiales bacterium | reverse complement strand
GGCGGGACTGGCTTTTGCAACGGTCGGTGTGGCTGGCACACCCGCTTACAATGATGGTGTCGCAATAGTGACGATGACCCGGTTTGGTTTGATGGGCGAATTCACCATATCGGGTGCGAAGTTCTCATACAAGCAGATTGCCGCAGAGTAATCGGGTGCGATCGGTAGCGTGTTGGCCGCCGATCTGGGAAAGCACGGCATTTACCGAATTCAGTTGGGGCTGAGCGCGCTCAATAGCCGGCATTTGATTGCAGGTAAATCACGGCTGCTGCTCCGCGTTTGATTGTATATGCAAGTCCCGCTGCGGGAAGGGGATCTCGATTCCGTGTTCGCGTAGCGCCTTGAGTATTGCATTGTGGACTGCGTGCATCAGAGGCAAGCGATCGGCCAGTTGTCGTGCGTGCACACGCAGCGAGAAATCCAACGAGCTATCTCCGAAGCCGATGAAAAAGACCCGTGGCTCTGGCTCATCGAGCACTAGCGGCAAGGCATGCAAAGTGTCTTCCATAACTTTCTGAGCAAGTTCGACATCCGAGCCGTAGGAGATGCCAACCGGCACAACGACACGCGTGATCGGGTCCGCCAGCGTCCAATTAACGACCTGTTCGGTGATGAACGCCTTGTTCGGCACGATTATCTCTTTGCGGTCCCAGTCGGTAATGGTCGTCGCCCGGATACGTACGCGCGATACCTTACCGGAAAGGGCCCCGACGGTAACGGTGTCGCCAACCCGGATCGGACGCTCGAACAGGATGATCAAACCCGACACGAAGTTGGCGACGATCTCCTGCAAACCGAAGCCAAGACCTACACTGAGTGCGGCGACCAGCCACTGAATCTGCGACCAGTTCCAGCCGATGATGTTGAGCACGGAAATCAAACCGATCGTAACAACGATGTAGCGGGTAAGCGTATTGATGGCGTAGCGGCTGCCGGGCTGCAGTGTGAGCCGTTGCAGAATCGCGATTTCCATGAGTCCCGGTAAGTTCTTGGAGGCGATTGCGGCACCGGCGGCCACCAGTACGGCCAGGATCAAGTCGGCCAGTGTTACGGGTACGATAGTCTCCACACCATCGATCAGCACTGTTTGTGACCACAAGGCGACTTGCTCGAGTAACTGAAACGCCGGAAAGACTTCGGACCAGATGCCCCATCCTGCCAGGGCGGCCACCAGTATCAGGCCCCAGCGAAGGAGTTTGCGTGTCTGAGCGTCCACCTCTTCGAGATCCAGCGGCTTTGACTCTGCGTCCGGTAGCTCGCCTTCGGGCTCAGCTTCACCTTCTTTGTCACGCAACGCCCGTGCTGCCTCGCGCTCTTGCAGCAGGATCTTCAGCGCCAGTTTTCGGTGAGTCAGCGCAATCCATCGCAACACGATCAGGTTGACGAGAATCAGTGCCAATGCGAGCCAGATTGTGTCGACCAGCAGGCTTGTCAGAATGAGCGAGGTGTACAGATAACCAATCAATGACAGAATGGCGAGTAGCGCTGGTGCGCCAACCGCGAGGCCGTACCAGAACCAGCGGAGCTTGCTCACCCATCTGCTTGACTGCTCGTTGTAATAATTCGCTGCAACACCTGTTACAGGGTGTGCAAGCGGTCGAATTATGGCGGAAAGAGCAATCATCAACGCCACAAAAATCAATCGACCCATCGTAGCCCGATCTTCCGCGACATCGGATGCGTAGAACAAAACGGTCGCAAATACGAGTGGCGCGCCGATTGCAGCAAGTCGATCAAACTGTCGCCTTACGATGACGACGTTTTTCTGCTGCCAGCCGAAGTGCTTGTGGAGAACGCCATTCTCGGCGCTAAGAGCCCTGAACAACATGACGTTGTAGAGAAATGGCGCCACCGCGAATAAGCTGGTCGTAACTACGGTCGAGAATGGATAAAGTTGCGCCGCGTTGCTCAGGAACCATCCCGTAATAGCTAACAACAGGGACAGCGGAGCGGCAAGCAATGCGGCGATGCCAAGTGCGGCGAGCGTCAGGCCGATATGATCAGAAGAAAGGCGACCGATTCTGTCATTAATCGCCTTATTGCGATGCGCCAGTGGCTTGCGCGACAACAATAGGGTCGTCAGCAGCAACAATGCGAATACCGCTTCCGCCGGATGCTCGCTGATGGACTCGGTGAGGTCGGACGCAGTTTCGAGCCAGGAGTTGGGTGATAGTGCCGTCAGGAATACAGGCCCGGTCAATTTCCAATTGCCTGTGAAGACAACGGGTGCGCTTGGAATCCACAGCAGGTTTTGTCCAAGAAACTCGCGGTATTCGCCGGCAGATTCCAGTAGCCGGCGCTGCGCAACATCGAGATCGCCAAGTACCTGCAGATAGCTGCTGTAAGTGTCCTCGGCCTGGGCAAGAAGGTCGCGCCGATCGCGCAACAGCAGGTGCACTTCGCTGCGGATCCGGGCAAGCTCGTCCTCATCCGTCACATCGCCGACAACGTCGGTCATCACGATCTCAACACGCGCGTCCAGGGACCTGAGCTCGCGTCGCTGTTCCTGGATGCGCATTTGGGCAAGGCCGACTTCGGCAAGCAAGTTGCTACGTGCGTTCACCTGTACCCGATGTTGCGATACTTGCGGCAGGTTGCGGCTCTCCTCAATCAGTAGGAGTCCAATCGAGCGGCTCAAACCGCCGACGCCCAGACGCTGTCGCGAGCGAGCGAGGCGTTGCTCGAGCTCGCGCGCATCAGCATTGATCTGATCGAGCTGCGTGGTAGCGAGTTCAATGCGAGCAACCACTGAGGGCAGTTCTCGCGTCATGCCGGCATTGTCTTCAGCAAGCGCACGCACCACGGGATGCGCGTCTGCCGCCGCCAGTTCGATGACTTCTGCCGTTTGTTGAGCCAGGCTCGCGGCAGTCTGGCGCCGCTCATTGACTTGGGTACGCAGGAATTCGACACGACGTTGTCTTTGTAGCCGTGAACTTTGGGCGACGTCCAGTCGTGCCCTCAGGAGTTCCAGTCGAACGCTATGGCTCACTAATTCCTGTTCGAGCATGTTGATTTCAGCGCCGTGAGCAATGCGCCGGAGCTCTGTATTGAGCATGCGTGCATCGGTCAGAGCCTGTTGTTCGTCCAGGGGCGGTGACGCACTCATTGCTGCGGCGAGTTCGTCCCTGCTGGTGCGTAGGTCACCGATGCGCCGGCGTGCGTCGGCGGGTCGGCTGCCTTGTGCCTCAATCTGAGCATCGAGCTCGATGATTCGGGACTCGATCGCAATCTGCTCGGCCAATTCCTGTGACAACATGAGGGTGAGCTCATCGAGGGTTGTCGCATCAGTGATGCCCAGGCCTTCGAGCGTAGGTGGAACCGACGTCTCAGCGTCGAGGCCGGCTCGCAGCGATGCGGTCTCGGCCGGGGCGGTCATCAGGGAATCTGTATGGGCCGCTGCAGTAGTCTCGGCGGCGAGCCTGTTTCCGATCTGCGTCCGGGCGTCGCGCAACTGCTCGACGATGCGGCCGCGGACTTCATCGTCAATTCCTTCACGTGCCGCGATGGATTGAATGACGGATTCAATCTGTTCAATGCTCAGACTGCCGTCCGTTGCGATTTTGGGAATAGCTACGTCCTGCGCAGCCACAGGCACTGCCGCCAAAAGGCAGGCCATCATTAATCCCGCCGCGCGGGTGACAAGTGTTGTATTCAAGAGGGTGTCATTTCCTTACGTGAGCCGACTGTCGCTGCTGCGATGCCAATTGTAGCCCGAAGAGCGCTGGTCTGCCTTTTCATTCTTGAACCGGCAGTCGCTGGATACTCGGCCGGAACGGAATCAAGTCGGGACTATGATCGTGTCTATAAGTAAGATGTCCGGAAGCGTGATCTCTTGCGAGTGTGGTTGAGCGGTGAAACATCAGCTGCCCTCCCAAGCCAAAAATGAGGATTAGTCTGATGCGAATTGTCGCAACTATTGCAGGACTGCTGATACTGTCGGCACCGTCGGCATTATGGTCGCAGGAACAAGAAACAAATGAGCAGACGCCCGAGTCACTGGCTCCTGAGATAGCGGCCGACTTCGACGAGCGTCTCGTTTTGGTGATTGCCAAACGCGAGAGTGCCGAACGCATCGAGTCGCAGCTGGTCGGTAAGGAAGGTCTGCAGGCGCAGGTGGTCGGTGCCCGGCTTGACGTCGCGCTCGGCGACTGGCTTCTAACGGCAATTGATCTTGCGGCTCAGGTAGTGGCGCAGCTCGATAGCGGCAAGGATGTTGCCAGGTACCTTGAGCCACTCCTGGAGGAGCTGAAGCGTGTGCCCTTGATCGGCAACGAATTCATGGAGCGGCTGGAAGCGAATGTTGTCTTTCCTGATGATGAAATGGCACCGGCGGATGTGGTCGTAGCGGATCAGAAGCTACTAAAGACAGTGACGGATCTGGATGGTATTTACGCATCGCTATTAACCTATATCGATCTGGTCGAGAGAATTGGTTTCGACGAAGCCGATATGCGGCAGCGACTGGAGCAGGAATTCAGCGATGCTTCCGCCAACCGCTCGGTTTTCCTTTCGATTGCACTGGATGAAGTGGCGATTCTGAAGGGATCGGTTGCAGTCATGCCCACGGATAGCGGACTGACGCAACGATTGAGTGCGGCGCAGGCCCGGGTCACCGTAGCATCAAAAGCGTTGCAGAGTTCCGTGGCGCTAATGACGAGTCTGGAGCTCGAGACACGGCAGTACCGGCAACAGTTGTTGACAGCGACGGGCGAAGTGACGACCGATGTGCTCGATGTGGGCCTGGTGGCGAGCCTTGTCGGGGGTTGGAGCAACGCCATAGTGGAATACACAAAGACCGAGGGTCCACGCATTGTATTTCGCGGGCTCATTATCGCCCTGGTGCTGATCGCGTTCGGCTACTTATCCAAGTTTGTCAAAAAAGCGATGGTGCGAGCGATGCAGTCACCCAAGGTCAAGCTGTCGAAACTGCTGAAGGATATGATCGTCGCAATAGCCAGAAATATTGTGTTATTCATCGGCTTGTTATTCGCTCTATCGCAGCTTGGCATATCGATCGGCCCCTTGCTTACTGGTCTCGGTATCGCCGGATTCATCGTTGGCTTTGCGCTGCAGGACACACTCTCGAATTTTGCTTCGGGACTCATGATTCTGATTTATCGGCCGTTCGACGTCGGTGATTTTGTCGACGCGGGAGGTATCACAGGCAAAGTTGATCGCATGAGCCTCGTCAATTCGACCTTCAAGACACTGGATAACCAGGTAATTGTGGTGCCGAACAACATGATCTGGCAACAGGTGATTACGAATCTCACGGCGCAGACTACGCGTCGTGTCGATCTGACTTTCGGCATTTCTTATAGCGATGACGTTGATAAGGCGAAAGCCATTTTGCTGGATGTTGTAGAAAATCATGCCAGTTGCCTCAAGACGCCGGAGCCCAACATTCGGGTCGGTGCGCTCGGCGAGTCATCCGTGGACATTATCTGCCGTCCTTGGGTGCGCACGGTTGATTACTGGGAAACGTATTGGGATCTGATCGAGACTGTCAAGAAGCGTTTCGACGAGGAAGGGATAACCATTCCGTTCCCGCAGCGAGATATGCATATGCATCAGGTGCAGCCGGCATAAATCCAGCCAGCACCGGCTTACCAGATCACCTGGAAGCCCAGGCTGATCATCAGGCCGCGCGGCAATTTGTGGCCGTCGATGCTAACCGTGTCCAACGCGGATGACACGTCGAAATTCAGGAATCGGAAGGCGGTCAGGCCCGCGCTGAGGTATTTGAGCTCCGAGCCCGCCAGATTTTCTCGGTAACCGAAGCGAATATCCTGAACCCAGCGCGCGTCAGCAAGGAAGCCTGCGCTTAGCGTCAGCCACTGGAATTCGTCGCCCAGCGGATCAGTGGCAGGATCCGCGTCGACGCCGATATGTGCCGACCAGCGTCGGTCTCGGCCGAAATAGGATCCTTCCAGCTTGACCTGGAGGTCCATCTTGTAAGTCCGATCACGTTCGAGAAACTCGATGATATTCTCGGCACTGTATGCGTTTAGGTCGATGCCGGGAAACTTGAATTTCGGCTCGTTGAGATTGGTCACCTGGATGCCGAGCTGGTAACGGTTGGCGACCCAAAGAGCGCCGACGTCCAACCCGAATCGGGTGTCGCTGCGAAAATCTCCGTTGCGAATTTGATCGAATAATTCGTTGGAATCGGTGATGTCGCCGAAGCGAAGGCTGATGCGGCTCAGTTCCTTATAGTAGACGTGGCCTCGAATACCGAGAAACAGGTTTCCAGATTCACTGGACCATGCGAGGCGGCTGTAGCCGGTGCTCAGTTCCGTCGTGCGCGTCGATTTCGCGATGAGCGAACTGTCATTATTGATGCCGAGACCAAACCCGTTCGTTGCGGGGTCGTGGTACAGCTGCAGGTCGCTCGAAACTGGCAGCTGAATGGGTCTGTTTCCCGGTAGCTGTGCGAGCCAGTCATTGAGTGCCTCGCGGGCGGCATCCGCGTCAAACTCGATTTGATCCACGATGCCGAATGCTTTCGACGATCCTGAGTAGTTTAGGCCGAACGTCCACGCACCGCCGAAGTACTCGGTGCCGGTGACGAAGGGCAGGTCTACCGCGATCCATGCCTTGCCGTAGCCCTCAGCGCGAATGATGGCGCCGATTGCGACCTGGCGAGCGAGCTCGTCGGAAAGGGCACGAATCGCGTCCTGCACATCAGGATCGACCCTGTCCCAGATCTCGCCCAGGTCGATCCCGCCGCCCGGTTTGTCTCCGGGATTCTGACCGGGCCCGCCGCCGGTGCCCGGATCGCTCGGTTCATATCCCCTGGTGATTTCGTCATAGAAATCCCACAGATCCTGGATGTTGCCGTACTCCAACCCGACCGATGCCGAGGATACGACGCCCCGCGTGCGTGCCTCGCGGCCTCTCGTGAGATCGGCTGCGGCCGCCGCCGGGTTGGTCGATGCGGATTGAATGCGCTGACCATGCGTAACATCGCCGAAGGTCAGGTTCGCTCCTGGCGGCTGGTATACGGGTCCGGCGGTCGCCGATGAAGAAAGCAATATCGACGTCAGCAGGAACAAAATTCTGAGTGATTTGGGTGTGTACATTTGCTAGCAAGCATTGTGCGCAACTAAGCTGCACATTCTGACATAAATTAGCGGAAGTTTAGGCATCAATGTGAGCTGGGCAGTGTGGGCGCTGGGATAGTGAAATGCGTGATACGGGCCTCAGTCTGTGGTTTACTGCACAATCGAAAAATGGTAGCGCTCGCACTCAGAAACGAGCCGCGTTTCATTCAGGGAGAAAATGATGATCAGACAGGCCGGAATATTTATCGGGATGTTCATGTTGGCAATATCCTCGCAAGTCAAAGCAGAGGAATCCTTGCTTGATTATGTTGTCAATGCCTGTGAGGACGACCTGGTGCAGTACTGCAGCCAGGTCACGCCGGGAGAAGGGCGGTTGTTGCACTGTGTAGCGGCTCATGAAGACAAGCTGTCCGGGCAATGCGGTTACGCGTTATACGAGGCGGCATCGCTCCTCGAGCAATTGTCGATGGCAATCGTCTACATCGCGCAAAGCTGTGAGTCCGAGCTTGAAACTCATTGCAGTGACGTTGAGATCGGCGAAGGTCGGGTTCTGGCCTGCCTCGAAGCACATCAGGCAGAGGCAGGGGACGCCTGCAAGACGGCGATCGCGGACACGGTGGGCGAATAGCCGCCGCGTTGATGGCGACATTAAATAAGAGTGAAGCGGTCTGAGAGCATGAGCGTTAGGCGTTCTTTCTTGCCGACAGATAATTTGGCATCGTCTAAATATTGGAGATCATTCTTGCGAAACTTTGTCGTTATTGTTGCCGCAGTTCTGGCAGCCTCTACGTCGCTCGCTCAGACGATTCCTGGTGCGATTACGCTGACGCCGTATGGGAGCGGCAGCTTCGGTGGTACATTCGAAGACGAGGAATCGGAACTGTCCGTGAAACTGGAAGATTCCAGCGCGCTTGGCTTAATACTGAATTATCAGAATTCAGCGAATACCCAGTACGAATTTATCTACTCTCAGCTCAGCACCGACACGAACGTTTCTGGCGCGATATTGAGCGACATCAACATGCAATATCTACAGGCTGGCGGCACCTACCAATTTGACGGGAATAAGGTGCTGCCCTTCATCTCGGCGACCTTGGGCGGTACGAGAGTCGATGTCGATGAAGACGGGTATGGCAGCGATACGTTCTTTGGATTCTCAATTGGCGGGGGATTTCAGATTGCTCCAAGTAATCGTCTTGGCCTGCGCCTCGAAGCACGGGCCTTCGGCACACTCGTGCGTTCCGGCTCCAGCATCTTCTGCGTTAGTGCCCCGGGGAACGGTACAGCGGGCTGTGTCATTACGGTAGCTGGCGATGTGCTGTGGCAAGTGCAGACTATGGCGGGATTCGTATTTCGCTTTTAAAGCCCGACGCAACATTTGGAGCGGGTGAAGGGAATCGAATTGGCTATGACGACCACCAGAGGCTTCCGGCAGGGGCACGGAAATGCCGTTACGCAAGGTGGGTTATCCGTCGCTGCTGGCAGAGCGAAGCGCAGTCAGTAGGTAAATGAAGCAATGGCTCGGCCGCTTCTTGCATCCGCAGAAACCACGACGTAGTGTCGGTGTTCGCGACGCCGCGATATGTTCTGTATGCACTGGCCGCCTGCACGCTGTTAAGCTTTTCCCATGCGCGAGCGCAGGTCGGCGACGGCCCCCGAGCCTACTTTCCCCCGCCCATTGATACTAATTTGCTTTCCGTCTATGGCATGCGTGTTGAGGGCAACAGCACGCTTGCGTCGGGAGTCGTGGTCAAAGCCTTTGATCTGAAAGTTGACCTCGCCGTGCTTCAGTACACGCGAACCAAAGAGCTATTCGGACGCTACGTCTCGCTCAGTGCGATTCTTCCCTACGGAACGATCGATCCCAGGCTCCAGGTCGGGTCATCAAGTCCGGACCGGAAACAAACGGGATGGAGCGATGCTTCACTGCTGATGACAGTTGGCCTCATCAACCTCCCACCATTTAATCGTGAGGAATGGGTGAAGTTCAAGCCGGGATTTTCTGCGGGTGGATTGATTCAACTTAATCTTCCTACGGGCAAATATGATCCGGACAGGCTGGTGAACATCGGTGCCAATCGCTATTCACTACGGCTCGGATTTGTCGGCTCCTTTATGCTGGGAGAATCGCTTCTCGACAGCCGGCTCACGACCTTCGATGTCATACCAAGCGTCATATTCTATGGCGATAACGATGAAGCTTTTGGGGGTGGAACGATTGAGCAGTCAGCATTGTTCTCTCTCGAAGGTCACGTCACACACAACTTCAATAAAGCGCTTTGGGGGTCGTTTGACTTACTGGCCCTGTCGGGTGGAAAAACCACTACCGACGATGTATCGAACGACAATAAACAGGAATCGTTGGCCCTCGGCGCAACCATTGGATTAAACCTGTCCAAGCAATTTGCGATGAAGGCCAGCTATGGCAAGGTTGTCCACCGTAACGATGACGGCCTGGATGGCGACCAGTTCCGTCTGAATTTGTCGTATCTATTCTGAGTCAACGCACAGTCAAGGCGCAGCATCGGGAAACTGAGGCGACTTGTATTGTCGGCGACTCCCGCGAATGCTGGACTCTAGTGGCTGGCGACAAAGCTGAAGCTCGCCGCGTCCCTCGGGTCCCCTTCCGCGCCGTACTCAAGTACGTTTGGAAAGGGGAATTACGAAAAGTCCGTCGCCTTCTACACTCGGTTGGGACTTCAACAGATTGTGCATAGCCCGCTTCGATACGCGAGGTTTGAAACGAAATCGGGGACGACTCTGTCTGTTCACGTCGTAGAGTCGTTAGCAGCCCCTTTTACCAAGTTTAGCTAAATGTCTGCTTGTCGACGTTACGAATAGCCAACAAGCAAACGGCCCCGAAACGGGGCCGTCGCTTTACTACTTTTGTGAAGGCTGGGTTAGTTCTGCTGATACGTAACCCGTAAGTAGCCGACACGTCCCGGCAGATCATGTGAGACCGGGCTCATGCCGATAACGCCACAGGCGTCGCACACCGGTGGGTCCTCATCAAGCACATTGTTAAGGCCGACGCTGAAAGTCAACGCCTCGTCCATCATTTCCGGGTTCCAGCTCAGACGCAAGTCGGTGAACATGGCCGAATCCATCTTGCTGCCGCTGTCGAGAAGCATTTCATCAACCCAACGGAAGCGCAGCGAACCCGTGAACCGATCCATATTCCAGCCCAGATCCGTCACCGCACGCCACTCAGGGAATGCGCGGAAGAAGGTTTCATCCGGATGCGTACCAGTCAGATCATTGACGGTCTGCGAGCCGTCCGGGTTGTTGGTCGTTTCCTTGTACTCGGACAGGTGCGTCGCGTCGACATTCAGCGTGAACGAACCAGCGCTCGTCTCCGGGCTCAGGTAACTAAACGCGATGTCGTAACCGGACGCATCGATACCACCGATGTTCTGTAACTTATTCTGGACCGTGTCCAGCTGGCCAGAGCTTGTTCGTGGCGTATTGTCACAGTAGATCGGGTCGAGAGTTGAGACGCAGGCATCGATGAGGTCGCCGGGGCTTATGCCCTGAACGGCATCGGTAATCTCAACACTGTAATAATCGATTGAGAACGTCATGCCTTCTGACCATCCCAAACCCTCGGACCACGCCGGGCTATAGATCACACCAAACGTGACGTTATCCGATTCTTCAGGCTGAAGCTGATCGTTACCAACAGACAGTGCGGACAACTGCGGGTTGATCTGCGAAAGGCCGGGTCCGACACCCAAGGTTGCACAGTTCGCTTGCGTGGTGGCGTCCTGCGGCGTATCACGCCCACCATTCGACGAACCCACGGTTCCTGTGTAGTCGGCACAAGGATCGAGGAATGTGAAATCCTCTCGCGCAGCGCCGCCGAAGAGTTCGCCGATTCCTGGCGCCCTGAAGCCCGTCGAGACTGAGCCCCTGAACCCTACCTGATCCATAGGCCGCCACAACGCACTTGCCTTGTAAGTGGACTTGGATCCTGAGGTGCTGTAGTCGGAAGCTCGCGCCGCCAAGTTGACCTCGAGGATGTCGGCAAACGCAGCGTCCGAAATCAGGGGAATATTGAGCTCAGCATAGAACTCGCTGACATCGAAACCACCTGCTGTCGGCCCGGAGGGAATTCCCGCCGTATCGCCGCTCGCGGCAACCGGGTCCGGCCGGAAGGAACCGGCGTGATCACGATATTCGAAACCAGCCGCGAAGCCCATCATTCCGCCCGGTAACTCTGCAAGATCGCCACCAAGGTTGAATGCGTAGTTCTTCAACGTTTGTTCACTGAAGTCGCGCTGTGTATAGCGCACGAAATCGAGCATCTCCTCGGTGATCGACCCATTGCCATCGGGGCCCTGGCCACCGAAAAAGTTGAACGGCACGCAACCTGGCGTGTTGGTGCACACATCCAATGGCCCCATTGCAACCTGAAGCTTGGCCGCATTATGCGAATTGTATTTCTCCTGGAATCCGCGATTGTCGCCGTAGCCTGCCGTCAGGTCCCAGTAGAAATTTCGATCCGCCGCGTCAAACTCACCCTCGAGTCCTGCCGTGATCATGTAGGTGTTGACGTCCTGGAAGAACAATCGCCCACCAGACTCAAGCGGTCTGCGGCCGAAGAACTCCAGGTTGCCGTTAGCCACCGACAGTTCCAGCCCCGTAAAGTTGTAAGGGTTGTCAGCTCCGATAACGAAATTATCGGTAATGCGGGTTCCGCAGCCGTTGCCGAGACACAGTGGTTCCGGCGCGCCCTTGGTTTCCGACGTTCGATTCGTGTAGGAAACACGCGCGAACATCGATATGTCGGGCGCAAGTTCATGGCGGACGTTCGCGTAGACATTGACGCGCTCGTTCGGTGTCCGCAGGAAGTTGAAGCCCGGGCCGTTGTAGTTGAATCGGTCAGCTGCCGAGAACGAGTGGAAATCGGCGCCGCCACCCGCGACGGTGGGGTCCCACTGCGGAATGTTTCCAGCACCATCATTCAGGACACCGTCGTTCAGCGTGATGTCCAGAAAACCGCCGTCAGGACCGATGTTAGGCCCGAAGACCAGGCGTGCCTGTGGCGTAAATGATGAGCAGCGTGTGCCCGGCACATCGCAACTCGTCGTATCCGGTACCGGGTAGGCTGATCGTGCTCGATCAAAGGTTTCGATACCGCCTTCTTCCTTGTAGCCCATGCTCAGTACGAACTGAGTTGTATCGTTGCCGCCGCCCCAAAGCGCAGAAAACTCATAGGACTCGCCATCGCTGTCCGACATATAGCTGCCAGCCTGAGCATCCAGCTTGAAGCCTTCGAAGTTTTGGTGCGTGATGATATTGACTACGCCACCGATAGCGTCGGAGCCATAAATAGCGGATGCACCATCCTGCAGCACTTCGACACGTGCGATAACGTTGTCCGGAATCGTATTCAGATCAACAGCGCCTGGTACACCCGATGCGGATGCGCCTGCGATCCAGCGCTTGCCGTCAACGAGAACCAGCGTACGTTTCGCGCTGACATTGCGAATAGCGAGCTGTGCCGCACCTGCCCCGATGCCCGAACCGTCCTGCGGAAAGCCCGAGTTGCCGGGAACATTAAATTGAGAATTGATCGCCGATCCTGATATTGGCAGTTGCTGCAAAGCGTCCGCAAGGTTTGTTAGGCCGGTGCTTTCAATATCGCCGGCACCAATTTCCATAATGGCTACAGACTCATCCAGCGGGTTGCGCCGGATGCGTGATCCTGTGACGACCACCTCTTCTAATTCATCAACTTCCTGCGCTTGCGCAATATTCGCAGGTGTCGCGGCTAGACTGAGGCCCAGGGTGGCAATTACCCCGGATAACACGATTGATCTATTCATAACTCCCTCCGTTGTGGTACTTACTTGTCGCGTATTTGCAACTGGCTGGCGACTTGATTCTGAGACAGCCTCGCGGTTCAAACGTTCCTGCATTGATGAGCCCCGTGTTCCCAAGCACTACTATCTTATGACATATCAGAACTATAGTTGATCAGCGACGAACCGCTTGTTGTAATTTTACAACAATTAGAAACTATTAGTTCTGAGTCAGTTCCCTTGGACAGACTTTCAATTGACTTCTGATACAAATCGCGGATTGAACGTGCGATTGCGAACCCCGTTGGTGGCACTACCGCCCGCGTATCTGGCTTGTATGCCGTCAGCGCCTATGGGACAGATATAGACCTGGTTTAAGAGAGAGTTTTTGTTCATCCTAACCTGAGGAGTTGAGATGATTCAGAAACGAACAGGACGGCCATCGTCGTCATGAGAGCGGCCAGCGAGTTCACCAACAAGAACACCGCCATCAACCAGCAGTGGCAGACCGACTTCACGTTTTTGAGATCGCCTGGAAGTTGTGCACCGGCATGACAAGCCGCGGCGGAAGATATAGACCTCTGTCGCCGGGCGACGGATCTGGGCATGGTCAGAGCGCTCACCCCGTCGGCGCAATTCACACATCTGCACGGAGGTGCAAGCCGGCGCGACCCCGAAGTCATGATCTCGGCGCATGTCTACATTCATCGCCAATCATGGCATCGTGGGGCTGCGCAAGGGTGGTCGCCACGGGTACCTGGCTTAGCCAGCGCGCCCCAACTACCCGGGCTGAGAGAAGAAGGGCGGGCGTAACGCGACCTGATGCTTACGAGGTGTCCAGTAGACTGTTAATTCTCACCAGGAGATCCTCAACATCCACTGGCTTGGTGAAAAAGGTGACATCTTCGACGTCGGCCAGGGCGATTCTATTTGATGTATCGCCAGACAGAAGAATCACCGGGATATTCGAATCGAATCGCTCTCTCACCGCGCAGATGGCCTCTAGTCCGGTTTCTTCGTTGCGCAAATGATAGTCAGTGATCAACAGGTCTGGTGCGGTAGCAATATCACGAATACAGGCTTTTACTTCGTCTATCGATGCGGCACACAACACATCAAACCCTTCCATTTGCAGTAGCATCGATGTCGCGTCAACTACCGTGGGTTCGTCATCGACGATAAGTATCAGGCCTCCGTTTGCCGCTGATACTGATGGCGGCTCAACCGCCGTCTTTTCGATCCGCGATACCGTGCTTTCCGGAACCTCAACAATAAACGAGGAGCCTTTTCCGGGGGATGATGTTACGTCTACCGAGCACCCCAACAGTTCGGCGGTTCGTTTCACAATCGACAAGCCCAAGCCAAGGCCTTCCGGACGGTTGCTGCCCCCATCGACCTGATGAAATTCATCAAATATGCAGCCGAGTTCCTCTGGATGGATTCCCAATCCGGTGTCCATTACTTCGATACGAATGCCCTGATTCCCATGCAGACACCTTAGATGTACGAACCCTTCTCGCGTATACCGAATAGCATTGGAAATCAGATTTTCAAGAATTTGTGTCAGTAGACGAGCATCACTTCGAGCAACCCCGTGACAGGCATCGACTATTAATTCCAGCCCCTTATCCTTCGCCTGGGCCTCAAACGCTGCGTTAAGTGTTTCAAAAATATTCTGCACGGCACAATCTGTGATGTCAGGTTTGATGATCCCGGCTTCCAGTTTGCTTATATCAAGCAATGCGTTCAGCAGATGGGCCATAGAGTCTAATGACTTCTGC
>JAIBDF010000147.1 GCA_024679535.1 Chromatiales bacterium | reverse complement strand
GCCCGCCGCAGAAAATCGGGCAGAGTTCGCAGAGGCACGAAAAGAGCTTTGCGACGATAAATAGTGACGCAGTTCACACCCGTTATGTGGGCTGGTCGGCAGTCCGCGATTGCTATTCGCGCGAGAATAGCCTGATGCAGGAATCTCTCGCCATTAACTCGGACTACAAGCGTTCATTGTTCCACAGCCTTGAGCTCTTTCGCGGCGTCAGCCCGGATGACGTTCAGGATCTGCTTCGGCGCTGTGACCGGCGTGACCTCGCGAAAGGCGAGCTTCTCCTGTCGCCTGGCGAAAAGAATGAACATGTATTTATCGTGCTATCCGGCAGCGTAAATGTTCACGTTGGGTCTCCTGATGCGCCAGTGATTGCGACGATGGAGGCCGGCGAGTGCGTCGGAGAAATGTCGATCATCGAGGATCGAGACCCGTCCGCCTACGTTCTGGGTGCCGAAGATACGCATCTACTCGTCATTCACCAGAGTATTTTGTGGGAAATGGTCGACGCTTCGCATGAATTGGCAAAAAACCTGTTGGTTGTATTGTCTGAGCGTGTGCGCAGCCACAACCGTCTCATTGCTGACAACTTTGGCGAACTGAAGAAATTTGAGCGCCACGCAACCACTGATGCACTTACGAGGCTGGCCAATCGGCATGCGATGGAAGTCAGCTTTCCCCGGCAGATTGCCCAGTGCATCGAGAATAACAAGCCTGTATCGATGATGATGATCGACGTCGATAATTTTAAACAGTTCAACGATATGTTCGGTCACATCGCCGGCGATCGCGCACTCTCCGCTGTATCCAGGATCCTCCGCACCCAGTTCCGTCCGCGCGACCTGCTAGTACGCTACGGTGGCGATGAATTTGCTGCCTTATTACCGGATGTCACTGCAGAACAGGGGACCGCCATCGGCGAACGCATACGACAGATAGTTTGTGGCGAAACGGGGGATGGCACCGATTCCCTGATTCAGATTCCGCTCAGGATCTCGATGGGCGTCGCCGAACTGGCGCCCGACGGAACGCTGGATACGCTGATTCGCGCAGCGGACAAAGCGCTTTACCGCGCCAAGAACGCCGGCAGAAACACGGTGTCAACCTAGGGCCAATCAGATCGTAATGACGATATTATCGATCAGGCGCGCCGCACCGAGCTGCGCTGCGGTCAATACCACCAGATCATCACAGTCCCTGTCCGGCACTTCGAGATTGAGTGCACGACGAATCGCGAAGTAGTCAACGTCGAATCCCGCGGCAGTGAGGCGCTCACCTGCCAGTGCCTCAAGCTTCGCAAAATTACGGCGACCACTTTGCAGTTCCTGCCCGATATAGCTCAGTGTCTCGTAAAGCACCGGCGCTACGGCGCGCTCTTCATCGCTCAAATAGCTGTTTCGCGAACTCATCGCGAGGCCGTCATCGTTTCTTACAGTTTCACCGGTGATGATGGTTATAGGCAGGCTAAGATCCTCGGCCATACGACGAATGACGAGCTGTTGCTGGTAGTCCTTTTGTCCGAAGACGGCAACATCCGGCTGCACTATTGCAAACAGGCGTGCTACAACCGTCGTCACACCATCGAAGTGTCCGGGACGCGTCGCGCCGCAGAAATTTTCAGTCAGTCCGGGAACCGACACCGTCGTCGCCTTGTCCAGACCAAACGGATACAACGTCGCGACATCGGGAGCGAAAATCATATCGGCCGTGGCCGTCTTCAGGCGCCGCTTGTCGAGCTCCAGCGTCCGCGGGTATTGCTCGTAGTCCTCGTCCTTTCCGAACTGCGTCGGGTTGACAAAGATACTGACGACCACTCGCTCAGCATGTTCACGAGCAAGCTCGACGAGCGAAAGGTGTCCAGCATGAAGATTCCCCATCGTCGGCACGAGCGCGATGTGCTCATCATTGTGGCGCCACTCGACGATCTGTTCGGCGAGTTCCTGCTTGGTATGGATAACTAACACGGTTTGTTATGCCCTGCTAAGAAAAGCAATGCTCCGGCTCGGGATAGGTTTTTTCCTTCACCGCACGAACATAGGACTGCAATGCCTTGAGCGGCGAATCACAACCCTCCTGGAAATTCTTGACGAAGCGCGGCGTGCGCCCCTGCGTAATATCGAGAATGTCGTAGAGCACGAGAATCTGTCCATCGACAGCCGGCCCTGCACCAATGCCGATGACCGGTACTTGCAGGGTATTTGTCACCATCTCGGCAACCTCGTTCGGTACACATTCAAGCAACACAATGTCAGCACCAGCATCCTGCAGACGCGTTGCCGATTTGCGCATTTCCCTGGCTTTGTCCGGGTCCCTTCCCTGCACCTTGAACCCACCGATCTTATGCACCGATTGCGGCTTCAGGCCAAGGTGCGCGCACACGGGAATATCATGACGCGCGAGGTGCTCGACAATTTCTACCTGATCGTCGCCACCTTCCAGCTTGACCATCATTGCGCCACCTTCCTGCATGAGGCGCACGGCATTGTCGAGCGCCTGGCCAGGTTTGGTGTAGCTCATGAACGGCATATCTGCCACCAGGAACGCGCGCTGCAATCCGCGCGCAACCATTTTGCAGTGATATATGATGTCATCGACAGTCACCGGGACCGTAGTGTCGTGCCCCTGGATCACCATGCCGAGTGAATCGCCGACCAGCACCAGGTCATTACCGGCAGTATCGACCAGTGCCGCATAACTTGCGTCATACGCCGTGACACAGGCGATCGGCTGACTTTCGCTTTTCATTTTGCGCAGCGTGGAAACATTTACCGGTGGCTCCGGCATGCCGCGTTGTTCTAGCTGGGTGTACATCGAGTGCTACCTGTCAGGCGAGTGCTGCGGCTACCGGGTTGAAGAAGTGGCGACCGCCGGTGGTTCGTTCAATTTGTTGGAACAATTGTTCGTAGTCAGCGTCATTATTAACCGGATCGATCTGCGACGCATTAACTATCAGGAGCGGACCCTCATCGTAGGCATGAAAGAACCGCGCATAGGCCTCCGTCAATCTTTCGAGGTAAGTACGATCAACGTATTGATCGCAGTTTGCGTTGCGCCGAGCAAGTCGCTGCATCAACGCGTCGACGGACGCCTGCAGGTAGATAACGAGGTCAGGTACCGGCGCGTCGACGGCCAGGTTGGCCGCGATCTGATCGTACAGCTTCAGTTCCTCGGTATCGAGATTCAGCTCGGCAAATAAACGATCGCGCGTAAACAGGTAGTCCGAGATCCTCACGTTGGAAAACAGGTCAGACTGGCGCAGGTTCTCAATCTGCCGCGCCCGCGCAAACAGGAAAAACATCTGTGCCGGCAATGCCGCCGAGCGACCATCGCGATAAAAACGTTCAAGAAACGGGTTTTCCTCCACTTCTTCCAGCACCAGGTCGGCCGACAGGCTCTTGGCAAGGCGCTTCGCCAGCGCCGTCTTGCCGACACCGATCGGACCCTCGATAGCGATGTAACGGGATGAATTGGCTGAGGTTTTCAGCGGGCTAACTGACACAGGTTTCCTTCAGGCAATGCGAGAAATGCTCGGCTCTTCCAGGTTAACCGGAATGCTGGCCACCCGGCCCAAACCCGGGATGACAAGATCCGGCGCGATCTCTTTAAGTGGCAACAATACAAAATTTCGCTCACCGATGCCCGGGTGCGGCACGGAAAGATCCGGCGTCTCGATTTTCTCGCTGGAATAGACCAGGAGGTCAAGGTCGATGACACGTGGACCCCAGCGCGCCTCATTCCGCTCGCGCCCCTGGCGATGCTCGATAGCCTGTAGTTCTGCCAGGAGATCGGCCGCCGACAATGTCGTCAGCACGGCGGCAACTGCGTTCACGAAATCGGGTTGTTCAACCCCGCCAAAGGCGCTCGAGCGATACAGTGATGACATGGCAATGCGCCGCGTACCCGGAATTTCCGCAAGCAAGGCAGCGGCATTCTCAACCTGGCGTGCAGGCCCCTGCAAATTGCTACCGATACCGACGTAGGCCGGATACCGGCGAGCACTCTGTGTCACGAACTCTGTTCCGGCTTCTTGCGGCGTCGACGCCGTGGACGACGCGTCTTCTGCCCCGTCGGCTGGCCAAGCTCGAAACTGCTGGCGCGCTCAGCCGCAGATTGCGTTTGGACGTCGGTCCAGAACTGAGCGGTCTGGGCACTACCTTGGCCGACTTCCGACAACAACAGCATGAAATCATAAGCCGCCCGGAAGCGACGGTGGTCAAGCAGCTTCATTGCACGCTTGCCGCGCTTGAAATCAAAACGCGGCTGCAGCGACAGCATTTCTCGCATCGGCACCGTGAAGCGTTTCGGAATCGAGATTCTCTGCTGCTGCTGAGCAACGATCTCGTACGCTGCGAGAGCCAGCGACTGCGATTCCGACATTTTTTCTTCGGAGCGCCGAATTTCCGCCAGTTTTGCGATGGGCCTCCAGAGGAACACGCCGAGCAGGAACATCGGCGTGACCGACTTACCCTCTGATACGCGGCGATCAGTATTTTGGAGAGCAGCTCGCGTGAAGCGCATGAAATCCTCATCGCTCGCAAGCTCGTGGTCAGTGGCCGGGAACATCTCTTTAAAGAGGCCGTGATCTCGCAGCAGGTCGAAGGTCCGCTCGGCGTTGCCCGCCTGGAACAACTTGAGAAACTCATCGAACAGGCGCGCGGCCGGCACATTCGCTAGCAGGTGTGAGTGATGGTCGATCGACTTGATGACAGGCTCATCGATCTCGAAGCCCAGCTTCGCGGCAAAGCGCACGGCACGCAGCATCCGGACCGGGTCCTCGCGCATACGCATCTCGGGATCCCCGATCAGGACGATGCGTTTCTCTTTGATGTGCTGGAAGCCGTCGGTGTAATCCCAGATGCTGAAATCCGCGATGTTGTAGTACAGCGCATTGCAGGTGAAATCGCGGCGCCAGACGTCCTCGTCAATGGAGCCATACACGTTATCGCGCAGTATGCGGCCTTCGTCGTCGCTGTGATGATCGTCATGATCGTGAATTGCCGCAGCACGAAAAGTGGCCACCTCAATGATCTCGCGTCCGAAGCGCACATGTGCGAGGCGGAAGCGGCGGCCGATCAGACGACAATTGCCGAATAGCGCCTTTACCTCCTCTGGCGTCGCGTCCGTCGCGACGTCGAAATCCTTGGGATGCAGCTCCAGCATGGCGTCGCGCACGCAGCCGCCCACCAGGAAAGCCTGGTAGCCAGCTTTGTTCAATCGATACAGAACCTTGAGTGCGCTCTTGGAAAACTCGGCCCGGGTGACATTATGGGCGGCGCGGGGAATGATGTTTGGTTCTTTCGACCCGTTATTCGGGTTCTTTTTCAACGATGTGTCCGTCTGAAGGCCAGTAATTGCGCCGTATGATAGCAGCCCTAAGCCGGTTGCCCCAGAATGTTGCAAATCAGACCCAAACAGGCCTTGAGCATTTCCTCTTTGATCGTATAATAGCCGCCCGCTCGAACACTCGGGCACCACTACGCTCCCTTCGTCTAGTGGTTTAGGACGCCGCCCTCTCACGGCGGTAACAGGGGTTCGAATCCCCTAGGGAGTACCAAACGAAACAAGGGGTTAGCAATCTTCTGCTAACCCTTTTTTTGTTTTCCCAAAGATTTCCCAAACACCACAACTCAACAGTAGCAATCCAACCCAATTCAGCCGCAGCCCTTAGGGCTGATCATGGAACGGCAGCTTGCACTTAAAGCAGCCCGATCAATCAGCCAGGTTCTAGGATTTATGACCGTCGGCTTTCGGCTAGGAGCGGCTGTTGGATCAGGCTACTCAACTGGATTAGTGCTAGTTGGCAACATAGAGTCAAGTAGATTCTGGTTGGCGGAGTAATCTGTCTGTTCCAGAATGCTGTCGATATGTTCAGCCTGGTCCTCTGGCCAACTATCTTTGCTGTAACTCCACCAGCGACGGCCAACCTCGTTGCCAAGATGCCAACTCAAATAGTTAACCCTTTCTTCCCAATCGTCCGGCGCCAGTCCTAGCTCGTGCATCTCTTGAAGCCTGAGAATTTGGACCACACCGTAGTTGAGATACCGATCAAGAATCACAGCATCGTATTCCGTGATCTGATCAGGCGAATAGACCGCTTTGACAAAAGAGCTAGCGGGATCATCGCCCATCATCGCCAACTCCAAGTCCATGTCGGCAAGGAAGTAGTCGTTCGCAATTTGCGCCTTTGTAATCTCCGTATTCTGGTTTATTTGCACCGCAACCAGGACCAGTCCTGCGATAACGCCGACATTGGCGGCGAAGTTCAGCCAGGGATTGATCCTAGTCATTTCCATATCTATTTCCTCGATTAGGATGTCCGCTTCGGGTCACACGCCGACATTCTAGCCCAAATTCCGTTAACGCCAGCTTTGGGGTGGTTAGCAGACCTTCTACCGAGCTGAATGTCCACTCTCATTGATACCGGACGCTCGAACTGCCTAAATCGGGACGAGTTGGAGGTCAGCTAACGGCCAGAAGCCATCATTGAAGAGCGAGAAATCGGTTCGACCCCTATTTTTCTTCTACTCTACGGCCGTGAAATGTCCATGAATACACAACCAGCGCCCGTTCTCGCGTACGAATATGCGGGTAGACTTTCCGCGACTCGTGAACCGACCTTGGTCGGTATAGCCGGCGTCTGTCCAGTAGTATGTCGCCCAGGCCGTAGCGCCCCGCACGGTCACCGATGCATGGTGCATTTCAGTGTGAACATCTCTCGCGCGTCCGACCCAGTCTGTCATGTTGCGCAGTTCGAGCGCCTTGCCTTCGGCAAGGTAAACATCACCTTCCCCGAATACGGTGTAGTCAGGATGTACGTATTTCGCGTACTGCTCAATGTCGCCCTCCTCTAGTGCAGCCCACATATCGACCAAATTTGATCTGATCTGTTCTTCGTCGGACGGCGCCGCGACGCTGGCAGCGGAGAATAGGAGCGTCAACAATACTATGGCGTTTTTCATGGCAGTAGCCCTCCGGCACTGAGTCTAGAAGTCGATACTGTAATACGGCAATGACAAATTTACGCCTTATGATGTCTATGGCGGAAATACACGGCTAACACATTGATTCGTCGTTGCCCTGGGTGACGATTTCTGTAATTAAGAGTGTCGGACTGCCAATGGTCGGTTTTCCAGATAGCGGTCGCGAGAGTGTCCGGTTTGC
>JAIBDF010000052.1 GCA_024679535.1 Chromatiales bacterium | reverse complement strand
TTTGTCTCTCAAGCGGTTTCTCAACAAACACCTGTACCGCCACGAACAAAAGCTCGAAATGACACGGCGTGCGCAGGCCATCGTGCAGGATCTGTTCAACGCGTACTCCGGCGACGTTACACGGATGCCACAGGAATTTGCCGAGCGCGCGTCGCGCGTCGATCAGACGGCGCGCGCCAGGGTCATTGCCGACTACATTGCCGGGATGACGGATCGCTATGCGATCGCCGCCCACGAGGAGCTCACGGGCTGCTAGAATGCGCAACCCGTGGGGGGTCTGCAGGCCCGCATTCGCGGCTGAAGCCGCCCCAACTGAAGGACTATTTGTGCAGCACAAGAACATTCCAGCCAGAGACCGGCTCATATTCGCAATGGACGTCCCGACCTGCGATCAGGCGAAGGAGCTCGCCGAAGAACTCGGTGACGCGGTCACGTTTTATAAAATCGGACTCGAGTTGATGATGAGCGGTGAGTATTTTGATCTGCTTGACTGGATGCTCGCTCGCGACAAGAAGGTCTTTTGCGATCTCAAGTTTTTCGACATTCCGGCGACGGTCGGATCCGCCGTGCGGTCGCTAAAAGACCGTGGTGCGACCTTTGTTACCGTGCATGGCAACCGCTCTATCATGGAAGCGGCGGCCGAGAACAAGGGGGATAGCCTCAAGGTCCTCGGTGTTACGGTTCTGACCAGCCTCGATCGTGGCGACCTCGATGACCTCGGCTTTGACTGTGATGTCGGCGCCCTGGTCCTGTCGCGCGCCAGGCAATGCCTGGAATCAGGTTGTGACGGTGTCATCTCTTCCGGTCTCGAAGTGCCGGCGTTACGCGAGTTTGTGGACGAAAAACTCCTTGTCGTGTCGCCAGGCATTCGACCGGTTGACAACAAGCCGGTTGGCGACCAGAAGCGCGTCGTTACCGTCGAGACAGCTTTCCAGAACGGCTGCGACCACATCGTCGTTGGCCGCCCTATTCGTGACGCGGACAGTCCGCGCGCCATGGCCGAGGCCATGCAAGACTCAATTGCAAAACAGGTAGGCACCTGATGACTGAACTAAAGAACGATCTGCTACTCAGGGCTCTGATGAAAGAGCCCGTCCCGCGTACACCGCTCTGGATAATGCGCCAGGCCGGACGTTACCTGCCCGAGTATCGCGCGACGCGCGAACAGGCGGGTGATTTCATGAGCCTGTGCCGCAATCCGGATCTCGCGTGCGAAGTGACCCTGCAGCCACTGCGACGCTACGCGCTGGACGCAGCGATCCTGTTCTCTGACATCCTGACGGTGCCCGACGCCATGGGTCTTGGCCTCTACTTCGTAACGGGTGAGGGACCCAAGTTCCGCGATCCGTTACAAACGGTCGATGCCATCCGCAACCTGCGCGTACCGGATGTCGAGAAAGAGCTTGGCTATGTGTTTGACGCCGTGCGCACGATCCGCCGTGAGCTAAATGGCGAGGTTCCGCTGATCGGTTTCGCGGGCAGCCCGTTTACCTGCGGGACCTATATGGTTGAGGGTGGTTCCAGCAGGGAGTTCCCGACGATCAAGGGGCTGGCGGCTGATGCGCCTGAAGCGCTGGACGAACTCATGGATAAAGTCGCCGACACGACGACCGAGTATCTCAATGCCCAGATCGAGGCAGGCGCCCAGGCGGTGCAGATTTTTGATACCTGGGGTGCGGCGCTGGAGCCGGACAATTTTCGGCGGTTCTCGCTGGCCAGCATGCAGAAGATCGTCGACGGCCTGATACGTGAAAAAGACGGCCGCAGGATTCCCGTAATTTTGTTCACCAAAGGCGCCGGGCCGCTGCTTAAGGACCTCGCGGACACGGGTTGCGATGCGCTTGGCGTGGACTGGACTACCGATCTCGAGCAGGCGCGCGAGTACGTGCAGGATAAAGTCGCACTGCAGGGTAACCTCGACCCGGCAACGCTGCGGGAGAGCCCTGAGGTTATCCGTGAGGGCGTAGCGAGAACACTGGCCAGCTACGGTAACGGGCCCGGACATGTGTTTAACCTGGGACACGGCATCACGCCGGACATCGACCCGGACAATCTCGGTGTGCTGGTTGATGCGGTGCACGAGATGAGTCCGCAGTACCACACTTAAATAAGAGGGGACACCTAAAAGGTGTCCCCTCTTCTCTTATTCGTCCCTTAGGGCGCGGCGGAGAATCTTGCCGACATTGGTCTTCGGCAGGTCGTCGCGAAATTCGACGTGTTTGGGTCGCTTGTAACCCGTAAGGTTTTCACGGCAGTGATCAAGGATGTCCTGCTCTGTGACCGACGCGTCTGTGCGCACCGCGAAAATCTTTACAGCTTCACCTGAGCGCTCGTCAGCTACGCCGATGGCCGCAGCTTCGAGTATGCCGTCGAGTTCGACGATGACGTTCTCAATCTCGTTTGGATACACGTTGAAGCCGGACACGAGAATCATGTCTTTCTTGCGGTCTTCAATCCACACAAAGCCGTCTTCATCCATGCGGCCGATATCGCCTGTGCGCAGCCAGCCGCCCGGCAGCATAACGTCGGCCGTTTCTTTCGGTCGCTGCCAGTAGCCTTCCATAACCTGCGGGCCCTTGATGCAGATTTCGCCTACTTCGCCGAGTGCCAGTGCGTTGCCGTCGTCGCCGACGATCATGACGTCTGTCGACGGTACAGGCAGGCCGATCGTTCCGGTGAAATCGCTCCGAACCTTGCAGCAGATCGCGACGGGCGAGGTCTCGGTCAATCCATAGCCCTGCAGGATCGGCTGCCCGGTTTTCTGTTTCCAGTCCTTGGCTATCGCAGGCTGCACGGCCATGCCGCCCCCGATGGCAACACGCAGGTGGCTGAAGTCGATGTCCGCGAAGCTTGGTGTATTCATTAGCGATGCGAAAATCGTGTTGACGCCAGTGAACAGATTGAATTTGAAGCGCGCGATCTCTTTGGCGAAGCCTTCAAAGTCGCGTGGATTCGTGATCAATACGTTCTCGCCGCCGAGTGCCATCCCGGTCAGGCAATTCCCCTCGAGCGAAAAGATGTGATAAAGCGGCAGAGCGGTGATGGCAATCACCTGGTCGACATCGTCATAGACATCGCCCTGCCACGTAATCGTCTGCTGCACGTTGCAGACCATATTGCGGTGACTGAGCATTGCGCCCTTCGAAACGCCCGTCGTGCCGCCCGTGTACTGCAGGTAAGCGATATCGGCATAGCCGAGGTCCACGACATCGAGTTTTTCGCCGGCGCCCTGCTTGAGGGCTTTGCGAAATGGCGTGCTGTTGGCAAATCGGTAGGACGGCACAGCCTTCTTGACGTAGCGTAATGCCAGGTTCATGAAGGCGCCCTTCGGCCAGCTCAGCAGGTCACCGATACCCGTTGTGACGACGTGGTCGATGTCCGTATCGCCGATGACCTCCTCGAGTATGTGTGCAAAGTTTTCGAGGATTACAATTGCTCGTGCCCCCGAGTCTTTCAGCTGGTGTTTGAGCTCTCGAGCCGTATACAGCGGATTAACGTTCACGACGACGAGCCCGGCACGAAAAATGCCGCACATGGCTACCGGGTACTGCAAGATATTGGGCAGCATGATCGCGACCCGCTCTCCGCGCGTGAGTCCGAGGGTCTTTTGCAGGAAACAGGCGACCTTCATCGACTGATGGTTAAGATCGCCGTAGGTCAGCGTAGTACCCATGTTGGTGTACGCCGGACGATCAGGGTACGACGCAAAGCTGTGCTCGAACAGGTCGCGAATGGAACGCCATGGTGGCGTAGGGATTTCCTCCGGGATGCCTTCCGGATAAGACTTCAACCAAACTTTTTCCAAGGTCTTTCTCTCGTTTTATTGCGCGTCAAGTGTAGCGCGGATTATGGGCCATGCGTTATCCAAAAGCATGGGCTGCGCCTCGGCGTTAGGGTGAATGCGGTCTTCCTGCAGCAATTCGTCGTTGAGCGCGATGCCGTCCATGAAAAACTCGATCCAGCGGATCTCAAGATCGGCAGCAACATCGCTGAATACGGCTTCGAAGGCCTGGGTGTAGCGCACGCCATAGTTTGTTGGGATTCGAATACCCAGCAGGACGACTTCGGCCCCTGAATCGCGCGCACGGCGGGCGATGGTCTCGATATTGGTTTGGATGCTGGAGGTCGGAAAACCCCGCAGCCCGTCGTTGGCGCCGAGTTCCAGGATTATGAGTTCCGGCTCGAAGTTGATGATGGCGCTGGCGATCCGCGTGGCACCACCGGCTGTTGTTTCGCCGCTGATACTGGCGTTCACCACGCGATGTTCGTACCCTGTTTCCTCAAGCCGCTTTTGCAACAAAGTGACCCAGGATTGGTCAACGTCAATACCATAGCCCGCGCTGAGACTATCGCCGAAAACAAGGATAGTCGGAGACTCGGCAGCCTGGGCGCTGGCCATCGTTAACAAAGCAACAAGAGTAAGAATTCTTCGCATGCCGGATATATCAGCCAAAAACGTGCTTAAAGCACACCAGTTAAGTAAAGAGGTTAGCAGCCCCGAAGGGACTCTGACCATTCTGAAGGATGTCAGTTTCAGCGTCGATGCCGGTGAGACGGTAGCAGTCGTCGGACCGTCAGGGGCGGGAAAGTCCACGTTATTGGCGCTATTGGCTGGTCTCGACCTGCCAACGCGCGGCCATGTGGACCTCAATGGGGCGAATTTGTCGGACCTGGACGAAGACGGACGGGCCCTGGTGCGCGCCGAGAGCGTCGGTTTCGTGTTTCAGTCATTTCACCTGGTGCCGTCGCTCAATGCCCTTGAAAATGTCATGTTGCCGCTGGAATTGGCAGGCCATGGTGATGCGCGGAAGGCGGCGCGAACGATCATCGACAAGGTCGGGCTTGCTGGTCGCTGGAGTCATTATCCCGCGCAGCTGTCAGGGGGCGAAAAGCAGCGCGTGGCGATTGCGCGCGGGTTCGCCACCGCGCCCGCAGTCCTGTTCGCGGACGAACCCACGGGCAACCTCGATGCGCGCACCGGCGCGAATATCATGGAGCTTATGTTCGAGTTGAATCGCAACTCGTCGACAACCCTGGTACTCGTAACGCATGACAACAGCCTCGCCGAGCGCTGCGACCGCATTCTTGCGCTCGATATCGGCAGCCTCGTGAGCGATACAAGGACGGCCGCATGAAAGCGGTCGTGTTTGCCCTGCGGAGTTTTGGACGCGAGTTGCGCTCGGGAGAGGTGCTCGTGCTGCTGGCCGCAGTCGGCCTTGCTGTCGCGGCACTGACGGCGGTCGGGTTTCTTACCGATCGTATCGGCAAGGCCGTGGCAATGCAGGCCAACGAGGTCTTGGCGGCCGACCTGAGGTTGCGTTCCCAGGCGCCGGTACCCGATGAGTGGCGTGAGCTGGCGGCCGACTATGACCTGCTCGCCGCCGATACGATGTCATTCCCGTCGGTGGTTTTCCACGGCGATGACAATGCGCTGTCGTCGATCAAGGTTGTCAGCGATCTGTACCCGCTGCGCGGGGCAGTTCGCGTCTCAGACGATCTGTTCGGCGAGCAGCGCGCAGTCGACGGTATTCCGGCAGCCGGAGAAGTCTGGGCCGATGGCGCGCTGCTCGCGCGGGTTGGCGCCGAGGTGGGTGACCTGCTCGATATCGGGGAATTGCAGCTAAGAGTCTCGGCGGTACTGACGTATCGTCCCGACCAATCGATTGGATTCGCGTCGCTGGCGCCGACGGCCATGATGAATATCGCGGACATCGACTCGAGCGGACTGATCGGCGAGGGTAGCCGCGTTGCCTACGCGTTGCTCGTGGCGGGCGATGAAGAGAATGTCGCCGAATTCAATGAAGCTATTCAGAAAATTCTGCCGGATGAAATTCGCGTGCGCAGCCAGGAAGAGAGCAGCGAGCGCGCTTATAACGCGGCGGATCGTGCCCAGCGCTTTCTGTCGCTTACCGCGGTCATCAGCCTGTTGCTCAGCGCTGTTGCTGTTGCCATGTCGGCGCGCCGGTTTGCACAGCGGCGTATGGATACCGTTGCGCTGATGAAGAGCCTGGGTGCGACGCAGGGCTTCGTCATCAAGGTGGCCCTGGTACAGCTGCTGCTGCTCGGGATCATGGGCGTTGCGCTTGGCAGTATTGCCGGCTACATCGCCGAAGAGTTGCTGGCGCGCATCCTGTCCGATCTGCTGGCCGGACCCCTGCCCGACACCGGCTTGCGCCCGGTCATTCTCGCGAGCGGCAGTGCGCTGATCCTGATGTTCGGCTTCGCCTTACCGGCCATGATCCAGTTGCGCAATACACCGCCATTGCGCGTATTGCGGCATGATGCGATGCCGCCCGCGCCGTCGCGCGTATTAGTGGTGGGTCTCTCGCTGGCGGCCGTCACCGCGCTGCTGTATCGCTCCGTAGGTGACCCCCGCATGCTGTTTATCCTGATCGGCGGCATCGTCGTAATCGCCGGTGCCCTGTATCTCGTGGGTCGCGTCCTGGTTGCCGTCATCGGTCGTGCGCGCTCGGGCGTTGGCGTTGCATGGCGATATGGACTGGCCAATGTTGCCCGCCGCGGTCGTGACAGTGCGGTGCAGGTGGTTGCCTTCGGTCTGAGCATTACCGTGCTGTTGTTACTGACAATTGTTCGGACCGATTTGCTCGAGGGCTGGCAACAGACGCTCGACGAGAATGCTCCGAACCATTTTCTGATCAATATCCAACCGCACGAGGTAGATGCGGTTGGTGCAATGTTCGCCGAAAGTGATTTGGAGGTACCGACGTTTACGCCGCTGGTTCGTGCCCGCATGACCACGATCAACGACGAGTCGGTCAAGGAGCGCGAGTACCCGAACCGGGATGGCGAGTGGCTCGCGAATCGTGAAGCGAACCTGTCGTGGTCCGCTGCACTCAGTTCGAGCAATGACATTCTCGAGGGGGCCTGGTGGCCGGCCGATTACTCAGGCCCGCCGCTGGTTTCGATCGAAGAAGAGGCCGCGACCGACACGGGCGTAACGATCGGCGATCGCCTCAATTTCTTTGTGGCAGGTCAAGAGGTCGAGGCCGAGATCGCGAGTATTCGAAAAGTGGACTGGGATTCGTTCCAGCCAAACTTCTTCCTGGTTTTGTCGCCCGGGGCGCTCGAGGGAATGCCGACGACATTTATTTCGAGTATGCGCATACCGGATGATGAAACATCAATGCTTATTGGGTTGATGCGTGCGCATCCGAGCATCTCGGTGATTGATCTTGGCGCCATCCTGGAGCAGGTGCGCGGCATCATTGAGAAAGCGAGTCTCGCGGTACAGGCTGTTTTCATGTTCACGCTTGCCGCGGGTATTGCAGTGCTGTTTGCCGCTGTCCAGTCGACCATCGATGAGCGCCGCTTTGAAAGCGCGATGTTGCGCGCGCTTGGCGCGCGTCGACGCACGGTGTTCGCCGGCGTTATGGCTGAGTTCGCGGCGCTTGGGGCCGCGGCTGGCATTCTCGCGTCGGCCGGGGCCTCGATTCTCGCAGCGGTAGTTGCCGTGGAACTGTTCAAGCTGCCCTACGAGTTTAATCCTGTCATCTGGGTGGCGGGGGTCGGTGCCGGCATCCTGGTGGTATGCATAAGCGGTTTCTTTGCCGCTCGAGGCGCTGTCAATGCCGCACCGGTCGACGTACTTCGGGGAGCGCCGGTATGAGCGAGAACAAATTATCGTGCGGCGTGGTTCTTGCGAGGCGAACGGACGATGGCTGGGTCACCCTGATGTTGCGTGCGTTTCATCACTGGGACTTTCCGAAGGGCATGCGTGAACGCGGCGAGCAGCCCATGGAGGCGGCAGTGAGAGAAGTGGGTGAGGAGACAGGTGTGACCGATCTGGCATTCGACTGGGGAGATCGCTTTTTTGAGACGGGCCCCTACAGTCGCGGCAAGGTCGCCCGCTACTTTATTGCGGCCACTG
This sequence comes from Chromatiales bacterium, assembly GCA_024679535.1. GTDB lineage: Bacteria > Pseudomonadota > Gammaproteobacteria > Steroidobacterales > Woeseiaceae > UBA1847. Next base: position 13,739 of record JAIBDF010000052.1, on the reverse strand, counting down.
CGGAAACGGATGTTGAAATGGGCATCTCGCCGGAGACGGGCGAACCCGAGCATCAGGAGTGGCGTTGGGTGACCTTCGATGAGGCTTACGACCTGGGCTCGCCACGTGTTCGATCGATCGTGCAGTGGGCGCGGCAGATCATCGGCACCTGAAACAGGTTTGAGTCAGACCACTCGGCACCGTTCTCGGCCGTCGAGGAATGCAGCAATGTTCGCCGTGAGTTCGTCGACTGCGTTCTGGCGACCGGTCAGGGTTCCCCAGGCAATGTGCGGTGTCACCAGCAGGTTGCTGCCCCGGTAGTCGAGGAGCGGATCACCATCGACGGGTGGTTCCTTTGGCAGGACGTCCACGGCAGCGGCTGCTATCTCCCCGTCGCGTAGCGCGCGCGCCAACGCCGCCGAATCGACCAGGCCGCCGCGTGCGGTATTGATCAATATGGACGTGCTCTTCATCGCCTTGAATTCGGCCGTGCCGAACAAGCCGCGCGTGGCTTCATTGAGAGGGCAGTGCAGACTGATTGCATCGGCACGAGCGAGCAGTTCCCGCATCGGTACACGGTCGCGCGGAACGTCATCGCTCCCCGGACGCGCCGCGACGAGCACCTTCATGCCGAACGCTTCTGCGATTCGCGCAACGCCCTTGCCAAGCTCGCCGTAACCGACGATGCCAAGTGTCATCGCAGACAGTTCGCTGATCGGGTGTGTGAGCATGCAAAAGTTCTCGGCTTTCTGCCATTCGCCGGCACGCACATCGGTGGCATACGGTCCAATATTATGTGCGAGATTCAACAGGCAGCCGAACACATGCTCAGCGACCGATGCCGTGCAGTACGCCCTGATATTGGCAACCGCGACGCCATGCTTTTTCGCTGCCACGAGATCGACGTTATCCGTTCCGGTTGCCGTCAGGCCGATAAATCGCATATCAGGCGCGCCCGCAAACAGCGATTCGGAGATCAGGATCTTGTTGCCCAGTACGATCCCGGCACCGGCAATGCGTTCGGCGACCTGATCGTCATCGGTGTCGTCGTAGAATTCAAGGTCCGGTAACAGGGCACGCAGCTCAGAGACATCGAGGCCGGGGCCCATGGTCGCCCAGTCAAGTAATACGGCTTTCATATGGATATTCGGTCCGCAGTGTCGCAAAGTACGGGACGATGACGGAACCTTTCTGGAAACGCAAATCACTAACCGAGCTGAATCGGGAAGAGTGGGACTCGCTCTGTGATGGGTGCGCCTTATGTTGTTTGCACAAGGTGCAGGACGAAGACACGGAAGAGGTTTTTTATACAGACGTGGCGTGTCGCCTGCTGGATCTTGAGACCTGCCGCTGCACGGACTATACGAATCGCGCGAAGCGGGTGAGCGAGTGCCTGGTGCTGGTAGCGAATCGGCCAGAAGCCTTTGAGTGGTTGCCGGGCAGTTGTGCTTACCGGCGCTTATCAAGGGGCAAGGATCTGCCGGCCTGGCACCCGCTGGTTACTGGCGATGCAAACAGCGTGCACGAGGCCGGTATTTCGATTCGCGACTTTGCTGTCTCAGAAAACGAAACAGAAGAATGGAGTATCGTGCAGGATCTCGGCGCGAATGATGAGTGACCCGGATGAACAGAGGTTCTTTTTTCTTGTTGCTCGTGCTGTGCGCCGTGGTTTCCGGCTGCGGTTCTGAACAGGATGCTACATTGGACATAGACCCCCCGGGGCCTGGCCCGCATTCGGTCGGCTCGACAAACATGGAAGTGGCGGCGGAGTATGCCGACATTGGCGATGAGGCAATGCATGACTTCCTTTTGGGTCGTGCCGAAGAGCCGAACAAGCCGCGCTATATAGCCGAACTGCTTCAACACCCCGAATCGGCGTGGGTCATCGACGCCCACGTTCCGGACGAACCGGACCTTTACGGCCCTGCCAGCGGTCAGTCCATGCCGGTGGTGTCGTTCGTTGCGTATCCAGCAACGGCAAGACAACAGAAGAACAGCTACGCGTTCCCTTATCACGATGCCAGGTACGGTGTTTTCGAGGACATGCTTCGTGCTGGCGAGACTCCCAGCTTTGCTGACCCCGAAGAACGCTACCCACTGATCATTCTTGCACACGGCGCCTCGGCGCATGGCATCTACGATGTAGAGCATGCGCACAAGCTCGCGAGCCACGGGTATATCGTTGCGGTAATCATGTATGGGGACGACCGTACTTCTACTACGGACAGCCCGAATCATCACGTTTCGTTTCTAAGGCCACTGCTTACGAAGGCTGTTCTGGATTCGCTGCTTCAGAGCGATATGTTTGGCGCGCATATCGACACCGACAACATTGGCATTTCGGGTCACAGTTTCGGTGGGTTCACAGCACTCGCGATGGCAGGCGGGCCGTTTCAGGGGAATACCGCGACGGTCAGCGACAAGCGTATCAAGGCCGGTGTCATCGCCGCGCCCTGGGTTGGTGGCAACTACAACGGCGAAGATTTCTTCGCATTTGGCCCCGATAACAACGACCTGAAGCGGGTAACCGCAGCAATACTCACGTTCTTTGGCACGAAGGACGACGTTACGTTGGCTTCGTTTATCCTGCCCGCCACGAGGAAACTATCGGGTCCAAGCTATGTCGTGGAGCTGGTCGATCAACCGCACGTGTTTGAGGACGGCTCCTGGCGGGATCGAGACAACTGGGAGATGTTGTTCTTCTCCGCTTACCTGAAGCACGACCCGGCATCACTCGCCACGCTTAAAACCGGCCGGTCAATGAAGGGCGGCAACGAAGACGCTCAGCTATTCGATTACTAGGGCAAGAATGAAAGCGCCGGGGAATTTTCCGGAGCCCGAAGGCTATGCCCAGATTGATGACGTCGGCCATATGACCGGCGGCGAGGCCACCAATTCTTCCATCGTTCTCTGGTGTGCACGCGTTTCCCCGGCGTGCTCGATGCCTGAGTCTGGACGAAGTTCTGACGCTTAGGACAGACCCTAAAGCATAGGGGCTTCGTCGACGTCGAATTCGACCTCGGAGCTGGCGGTTGCGGGTAGTTTGGCCATGGCCTCTCGCAGCATCTCAACGTGCTCCGCTTCCTCGTCGCGAAGCTCGGTGAACAGTTCCCGGACATCAGCATCGGTGATGCCGGGCAAGGCCATGTCGTAGAAATCATAGGCTTTCTGCTCAGCCTCGAGCCCAATTTCAAACGCCTGGACGGTGGACATGCCGCGGTGCGGCGCCCCCATCTCCGGGGCCTCCACGTCGTACAGGTCGTCGAGCGTCAGCCGTGCAGGGGCATCACCGAACAGGGTCTTGCGCCGGGCTTCCAGCTCCTGGCCGTGCTTGGCTTCGTTCTCGGCCATGCTGGCGAAGAAGGCTCCAGCATCGTAGCCGCCGGTGCGACCGAGTTGGGAAGCGAACATCTGGTAGCGATGGCACGCCTCCATCTCGATGAGTTTGGCGAGGTCGAGGGCGTCCATTAAGCTGAGCTTGGACAGGTCGAGACTGGTGGACATTGGATCTACTCCTGGATCTGGGATTGACACTCCGCTGCGACCCGTCGGGTGCGCTTTTTGCGGCGACGTGATGATACCACCGCAGCGCCTCGTGATGGGAGCCGGCCAGCGGTTTTGATGTACGATGAATCAACGACAATCAGAGAGCTTCAGACTTGACCGCATCGAACAAAGACCACCCGACAATTCCGCTGCACAAGTACCGCGAGTATCCAATCGAAGAGATGCGGGACCGGCTTGACGAGTTCTATGCCGACATCGATCGTCGCCGCACGGTTCGGGACTTCTCAGATCGCGCGGTGCCGCGCGACATTATCGAAACAGCGCTAAAGGCGGCCAACACGGCACCCAGCGGTGCGAACCTGCAGCCCTGGCACTTCGCCGTGGTCAGCGGTCCCGACACCAAGCGAAAGATTCGAGAGGCGGCGGAGGTTGAGGAGCGTGAGTTCTATGAGCACCGTGCGTCACAAGAGTGGCTGGCCGCACTTGCCCCGCTGGGCACCGACGATAAGAAACCGTTTCTCGAGACGGCGCCGTACCTGATCGCCGTGTTCCTGCAGAAATTCGGTGAGCTGCCCGACGGCAGAAAGGTGAAACACTACTACCCGGCCGAGTCGACGGGTCTTGCGACCGGTATCCTGATAACGGCCCTGCATCGAGCCGGGCTGGCAACGCTTACCCACACACCGAGTCCGATGAAATTTCTCAATGAAATTCTCGGACGTCCCAAGAGCGAACGACCCTTCCTGTTACTCGTCACAGGCTATCCGGCCGATGACGCAGAAGTGCCGGATATCCGGCGCAAAGCACTCGACGACTTTACGTCCTGGGTTGACGACTAGGGGTCAGCCCCAGAAGTGGAAAATAGCCGTTCCGGTAAACGTGCCCAGCGCGTAGCCAAATACGCCAACCAGCACACCTGGTGTGACCAGGTCATGCCAACCACGCGCGGCGGCCAGCGCCGGTGCTGTGGTCGCACCCAGTACGGCGGCGTTTGACGCGATGACGAGTTCCGGCAGGGTCAGCTTGAACAGGCGGCCGACGGCCAGCAACACCAGCAGGTGCACGCTGAGCAGGATCAGGACCAGCACGATGAGAAGCGGGGCAATCCTGACCATGGCGACGAGGTCGGCACCGGCTGCAATGGCCGCGAAAAACACAAAGGCGAGCCCGACGCCGAGCTGAAATCCTCCATGCAGCTTCTCCATCCAGTCCGGGAAAGCTGTCGCAGCGATGAGCGCCAGCGCCGTGATGATTGCATAGCGCAAACCGGGTATGCCGATAGCGCCCGTGATGGCATCACCGACAGCAACGAAAGTAATCGCGACGGCCAGTGCCAGGGTGAGGCTCATGGCGTTAATCCGCTCGCCCGTGTCGGCCGCCACTGCCTCCTGCCCGTGTTCGTGCCTCGTGTAGTACTTTGCAAGCCAGTTCAGACCCGGCAGCAGTGCGAGCACGCTCAGGAAGACCGCGCTGAACAGGTTGTCTGTCGCTGTGGCGGCAGAGAAGAATGACGCATCACTGCTCAGGCCCGTGATCTCGCCAAGCGCCGCGTAATTCACCGACCCGCCGATGTAAGTGGAGGCAAACAGGCCCGCGATCCCGGCCTCGCGAAGCGCGGGGTCGATATCAGCCGCCGGCGCGAGCGAACTGAGGTCAAGCAGGCTGACAGCGACCAGTACTCCGACAACCGTGCCGACACTAGCGATCAGAAACGCGCCGGTCATGCGCGTTGTTTCGAACAGCATGTGCCGCAGGTTTGCTTTGAACAGGAACAGTGGAATCAGCACCGGTACGAAGTAACCGAAGACGAAGTCAAAGGCCGGCGCCGAGTGCGGGATGATGTGCAGGTTCGCTGCGGCGATCGCTGCAAGGATTGCTATCACCGCGCCGGTAAGGTGAGAGCCGACGCGGGTCTTCTCGGCGAGGAATGCACCACCCGCGATAACAAACAGGGCAGCAATCAGGGCAAAGTCATTATCGGAGCTGATCAGGGTCATGCAGTCGCCGCCTTTGTTGGAAAATGATTAGCCCGTGTTTTGCAGGCCATGGGCAATGCCGTTCACCGTCGCGAGCAGGGCATCGAACACCTCGCCATCTTCGTGGTTGGAGGCGCGCCAGCGAGAGAGCAGGTCAACCTGCATCAGGCTGATTGGATCGACGTAGGGATTGCGTAACATGATGGCACGCTGCAGCGTGATATCACCCTCGAGGATTGACTCGTGATCGGAGTAATCCAGGATCAGGTCGCGTGTGAGTTCGAACTCCGCCTGGATGTTGGGGAAGAACTGTTCGTGGAGTTCGTCACCCGCAAGCCGCGAGTACAGCGCCGCAATACCAAGGTCCGACTTCGCGAGCACCATTTCGGCGTCGGCAACCAGTGAGCGCAGGAAGAACCACTCGCGGAACATGTCGCCGACAGCTTCTTTGCCATACTTGTCGACCGCTTTTGCGAGTCCGCTGCCAAGACCGTACCAGCCCGGGAGAGTGAAGCGAGCCTGTGTCCATGCGAAGACCCAGGGAATTGCCCGAAGGTCGTCGATGCTTGATTGCGAACGCCGGGATGCCGGGCGGGAGCCAATGCGCATGCGTTGGATCACATCGAGAGGCGTTGCTTTGCGGAAGTAGTCGTAGAACTCCGGTGAATCGTAGACCAGCCTGCGATAGGTCTTGCGACTTTCTGCCGCAATATCGTCCATGATGTCATGCCACTCGGGCATGTCATTTCCACGATGGCGCGGCATGGCGGTTGCGAGCGCGACCGAGCCTGTGATCTGTTCCAGCGTGCGCAGGGCGATGCCACGCAGACCGTATTTTTCGTTGATGATCTCGCCCTGCTCGGTAACACGCAGGCGGCCGTTGACCGTGCCCGGCGGTGCGCCGAGAACACTGACATGCGTCTTGCTGCCACCCCGGCTAACCGTGCCGCCCCGGCCATGGAACAGCGTGAGCTCGATATCCTCGGATGCCATCGCATTGACGAGCATTTCCTGGGCGTTCTGGATCGCCCATCGAGACGAGGCCAGACCGCCATCCTTGTTGCTGTCCGAATAGCCGATCATGATCGTCTGCCGGTTCTTGCGGCGCTGCAGGTGGGCCCGGTAGAGGTCAGAGCTCAGCAGTGCTTTGAGTATGTCCGGGCCAGCGTGCAGGTCGTCAACGGTCTCGAGCAACGGGGCTACATCGAGCGGCACTTCGCCACGGCGATTCTGGAGCTCACCCCACTGGGCCAGCAGCAGCACCGACAGGATGTCGTCTGCGCCTTCGGTCATGCTGACGATAAACGGGCCGATCGCGCGTTTGCCATACTTGCGTCGACAGAATGCGATGGCCTGGAACACGGCGATGGTCTTGCGTGCCCGGGTACTGAGCGTCATTGGTGCGTTCTCGCGCGTGTTGAGGGCTTCGATAATGCGCTCGGCGCGCTCGGACGCCGTTAGCTCGAGCCAGTCTTCTTCGCCCAGACATTCGCCAACAACCTGACGATGTACCTCGGCGTCCTGGCGAACATCGAGCGTCACCATGTGGAAGCCAAAGGTATGAATGCGGCGCAGCAGGCGCTGCACGAGAAACAGCCCGGCGTGTCGTCCCTTGTTGAAAGCGAGGCTTTCGGCGATCAGCTCTACGTCTTTAACAAGCTCGTCAACTTTTTCATAAGGGTAGATGTCATCGTCGTAAGTTGACTGCAGGCGCGCCTGCACCAACCGCAGGAAAACACGGTAGGGCATTTCGCGATGACGTGCGGGCACGGCATGGTAGGCGTTCGGAAAAATCCCGCGATATTCCTCGATCTTGTCGAGCATGCCCTGGCCGAAGCTGGCGCAGTCAGCGGATTGGCTGAGCTTCGCGGAAATCGCGGCACATTCATTAAAATACAGGTCGAGAATCAGCGAGCGCTGCCGCGCCAGCGTCGCGCGGATCGTTTTGGCGTTGACGTTGGGGTTGCCGTCCATGTCCCCGCCGACCCATGAGCCGAAGTTCACAATGTTCGGTATTTCGAGCTGCTTGGCCTCCTCGCCATAAATCCTGTCGAGAGCCGAGCGAATGTCTTCATAGAATGGGGGCATCGCCCGGTACAGCACGTCCGTGATAAAGAACAGGACGTGCTCCAGCTCATCCGCCACCGTCATTTGTTCAGCCGAATGTTCGGCCGTCTGCCAGCCAGTGGTGGCGAGCAGACGAATATTCTGCAGCGCGGCCGTCGTTTCCTGCGGCGTCATCGACGGGTTCAACAAATCGACGAGGTGTTTAACGATGTTCTGTTCCTTGCGCAGAATAGTGCGGCGCGTGGATTCGGTGGGGTGCGCCGTGAACACCGGTTCGATCGACATCGAGTTGAGCAGGTCCTGCACATCATCAATGGTTTTGCCGGACGCCTTTAACTTGATCAGTGAGTCTTCGAGACCACCGGGCTGGTAGACCCTGACGTCACGGAGATAGTCGCGGCGGCGGCGAATGCGGTGCACCTTCTCGGCCGTATTGACCATCTGGAAGTAGGTCGAAAACGCACGAATAAGTTGTGACGCGGTTTCAGGATCCAGTGCACCGACGAGCGCTGCAAGTTCCTCGCCGGGCTTCTCGTTGCCCTCACGACGACGGATGGCTCGCAGGCGGGCGTTCTCGACCAGCTCGAACAGCTCGGCGCCGTTTTGTTCCCGGATGAGATCGCCGACCATGGCGCCGAGCGTACGGACATCATCACGCAGGGATTGGTCCTTCTCCTCGAACGTAATGTCCTGGCGGCGGAGTGATTTGTGAACACCGAGACTCATTGTCGTGACTTACTGCTGTTCCTAGTCCCGGAAATTCTCATACTGCAGAGGCAGGCCGATATCGCTGTCCTTGAGCATGGCGATGACGTTCTGCAGGTCATCGCGTTTTTTGCCGCTGACGCGCAGCTTGTCTCCCTGAATAGCGGCCTGGACTTTGAGTTTTGCGGCCTTGATCTGTTTTACGAGCTTGCGGGCGCGATCTGTATCGATACCGCGGCGCATGATGACTTTCTGGCGCGCTTCACTGCCAGAGAACTCCGGTTCCTGCTCGTCGAGGCAACCGATGTCGATACCACGTTTCGCGAGTTTCTGGTGGAGGATGTCCAGCATTTGCTTGAGCTGGAAGTCTGACTGCGTGGTCAGTGAAATCACCGCGTCCTCGAACTCGAACTTCGAGCCCGTTCCCTTGAAGTCAAAACGCGTTGTGACTTCGCGGTTTGCCTGGTCAACGCCATTGCTTGCCTCATGGGCATCGAAGTCGCTGACTACATCAAAAGACGGCATGCATGAATCCTCATCTCACGAAGGTGCAACGGTACACCTGCACAGCGGCAGGTACCAGCCCGCGTTGTTGCGAAAATGGTCAGTGTGACCATATATGAATAAGGCCCGCGGACCGGGAAGCGCGGAGAATGCAAAAGTATGTTTTTCGTTGTGGACCCGGACACGGAGGTCTCTCCGCAGCAGTCGGCAGAGGTGTGGCAACACCTGTGGGCGATGCGCAACTTCGCACCGGTCAGTGCGGTGCTGCCTGCGGCTGTCTCGTCGCCATGTCCGCTGCTGCCTGACGAAGCAGCGGGTGGTGTGCTCATGGCATCGCTTACTGCCATTCCGAGCGATTCGGCCTGGGTTCCCGTCGAGCTGAATCTATGCAGCTATACGGGCGACGACGGCGGGGTGCGACTCCCGCTTCTTGATGCGGCATTGTGTGCGGCGGTTGCAAAAGGCGAACAAGGTCACGACGCCGCACGCTGGTCCAGTGCTGCGCAGCATCACGACAGTAAGCTCAATCGGCGTCTTGCTATCTTCGTGCGTGGCTGGGGCGATGTTGTTGCGCGTCGCGGTCTTGACCCCGAGTCACTGGCGACACTTCGTGAAATGCAGCAGCTGGCGAATCATGTCGCGACCGTTCTCGCAGCCGCATCCCGCGCAATGGCCGAGAGGAACGGCTATTGTCCGGCGCTTGACGTTGCCGGCGCACGGATACTGCAGCACGGTAGTGAAATGCATGCGCGCTGGCGGCGGGCCGTGGGCGAGAATGCCGTGCGCCATCGCAACCTGCTGACCCTGTCCCCCTGGGACGTATTTCCGCGGCGGGAACCGGCCGATATTCGCTATACGAACCTTCTGCCGCTCCTGAAATGCGCAAATTCAGTTTCGTTTCGCCGCGACGTTGATGTTGATCCCTGGAATGTTAAGGAATTCAAAGGCTTCCATGAAAGGATAAGCGCGATCTTGCGGCATTCCAGTGGGCTTCCCGCAATTGCGAAACAGGTGTGATCTAGGATACGGTCTACCGTCCTAAAGCGCGGCCGCAAGGGGATCCTTTGCAACCGATTACACCTGACGCACATGGCATAGCGGTACTGCTTCTTACCATGTTCGCGCTGTTTCTTTTTACGCGCGACAACATACCGCTGGAGTCGTCGTCGCTCGCGATCCTGATAATCCTGACTGCAGGGTTTTCACTGTTCCCCTATACGCGGGACGGTGTCGTCGAAGTCGGTCCGATGCATTTCTTTGCAGGTTTTGGCAACGAAGCGCTCGTCGCTATTTGTGCGCTTATGATGGTGGGTAAGGCACTGGAAACAACGGGCGCGTTGCAACCGCTGGCGAACGTTGTCGGCAGAGCCTGGTCTTCGCGCCCGGTGTTGGCCCTCCTCATTACCCTGGTGGCCGGTGCGATCCTCAGTGCCTTCATGAACAATACGCCGATCGTCGTGCTGCTCATGCCGATCATTGTCGGTGCGTCGTTGCGTTCAAAGTTCGCGATATCGGGGGTCATGATGCCCATGGGGCTCGCCACGATCATCGGTGGCATGTCGACGACAATCGGCACGTCGACCAACCTGCTCGTCGTGGGCATTTCTCGCGACATGGGCATGCACGAGTTTTCTATGTTTGAGTGGGTCTTGCCAACAGCGATTGTCGGCGGTGTTGGCCTGCTGTTTCTGTGGCTGGTTGCGCCACGGTTGTTGCCTGATCGTACGCCACCGATGGCGGATACCACGCCGCGAATCTTCAGCGCGCAGCTGCATGTAAAAGAGAGCGGCTTTGCCGACGGCAAGTCCTTGTCGGAAGTGTTGGCTAAAGCCGATGGCAACCTGCGTATCGACAAGATCCAGCGGACCGAGTCCCTGTTTCTCGCCAAGCTGCCCTCGGTCATTCTGCAGCCGGGTGATCGCCTGTTTGTGAAGGACTCTCCCGAGAACCTGAAACATTACGAAAGTCTGCTTGGTGCGACGCTGTTCAACATCTCCGACATCGAGCACCCGGTCGACGACGAAACGCCGCTAAAGGACGAGGGCCAGCAGTTGGCCGAGGTCGTCATCACACGCGGCTCGCCGTTGCACTTGCGCAGCCTCGCCGCGGCGCGCTTTACCAGCAGTTATGGTTTGTTGCCGCTCGCACTGCACCGGGCACGTGCTCCGAGCTCGCAGGTTACAGGTGACCTGAACCTGATTCGCCTGCGCGCGGGTGATGTGTTGCTGGTTCAGGGAACGCGTGAGGCAATTGCACAACTCAAGGACAGTGGTTCGATGCTCGTGCTTGACGGCACCACTGACTTGCCGCACACACACCGTGCGAAACGTGCGCTCTTTGTCATGGGTCTGGTGGTCGCGGCGGCTGCGTTTGGCATCATGCCCATCTCAGTCAGCGCGATTGTTGGGCTTGGCCTGATGATCGCGACCGGCTGCCTGACCTGGAGAGATGCGGCGACGTCGCTTTCGATACCCGTCGTCATGATCATTGTCACGGCGCTGGCGCTGGGCAAAGCTCTAGTCGGTACGGGGATGGCGGATTACCTCGCCGTGTCCTTCGTGAACGGCGCGTCCGGATTACCGGCCCCCCTGATTCTCAGCGCGTTCATGCTGCTCATGACGGTCATGACCAACATCGTCTCCAATAATGCGGCCGCGGCCATCGGTACGCCGATTGCTATCAGCATTGCAACGCAGCTCGGCGTCAGTCCTGAACCGTTCGTTCTTGCCGTGCTGTTTGGTGCCAACATGAGCTTTGCGACCCCGTATGGCTACCAGACCAACCTGCTCGTCATGACTGCGGGAGGTTACAAGTTCGCGGACTTCCTGCGGGTTGGCATACCGCTGACCATTATTATGTGGCTGGGCTTCTCGGCTATCCTGCCGATTCTCTACGACTTGTAGTGGCGCTTTGGGGTTGACGGCTGCTACAGCAGCGGGAATACTCGGATACATGAATGCTCACACGATCAACAACTGGTGGTGGCTGTCCTTGAGTGAGGGGGCGGCTGGCTGATATCTAGCTGAGCAAAGCAAAATCCAAAAGCCCATCTCTGCCGAAATCAGGGGTGGGCTTTTTTTTGGTCATGGGAACATCGTATGCAAGCACCGTTCGACATAGCAGCTGACCTCGATACACCGGTATCGGCGTACCTGAAGCTGAAGTCCCTGAAGCCGCGCTTCCTGCTGGAGAGTGTGGAGGGCGGCGAGCGCCTGGCTCGATATTCCTTCCTCGGCTTTGGCGACGCGCTCGAAGTTCGCATGGACGACAGTTCGCTGCTGGTTAACGGCGAGTCGCGCGCCCGGCCGCAGAACCAGCAGGAATACCTCGACGCATTGCGTGCTGCACTTGCGCAGGCGCCGCAGCCACAACCTGCCGACGATCTGCCGTTCGCTGGCGGTCTCGTCGGCGTGTCCGGATACGATGTCGTGCGTCTCTTCGAAAAGCTGCCGCAGGACACGAGCAAGCAGACGAGCGTGCCGGACGCGGCCTTCGTTGCGCCAGCCTCGTTGCTCGTATTCGATCATGTGACGCGTCGTATTGCCCTGTTGCACGACGGGCCGGAGGCCGAGCGCCAGGCCCTGCGGGCCGAGGTGATGAAGCAACTGCGCGGGCCGATACCGGGCAACGACCAGGCGGTGAACATTGCGCCGGCGGAAGCGAGCTTTACCGAGGAAGCGTTCGCCGCGCGGGTGCAGGCCTGCAAGGAATACATCGCGTCGGGGGACATCTATCAGATCGTCCTGTCGGTACTTTTCCGCGGCAAGACCAACGTTTCGCCGTTTGAGGTCTATCGGGCGCTGCGTCTGTTGAACCCGTCCCCGTACATGTTCTTCTTCGATTTCGACGACCTGCAGGTCGTCGGCTCTTCACCCGAAGCGCTCGTGAAGCTGAATCAGAACACCGCATCGTTGCGGCCTATCGCCGGCACCTTGCCGCGTGGTGCCAACGCGGAGGAGGACGTTGCCAACGAAGCGGCGTTGCTCGCCGACCCCAAGGAGGCGGCCGAACACGTCATGCTGGTGGATCTCGCGCGCAACGACCTCGGCCGTGTTGCTACGGCAGGGACGGTACGTGTTGATCCTTACCGGGCAATCGAGCGCTACAGTCATGTCATGCATATCGTCAGTGGCGTGCAGGGCGAACTCAACCCCGACTTTGATCAGTTCGACCTGTTCGCCGCAAGCTTCCCGGCGGGCACCCTGGTGGGCGCACCAAAAGTTCGCGCCATGGAGATCATCGAGGAAATGGAAGGCGTCGGTCGCGGCCTCTATGCCGGCACCGCCGGTTACTTTGGCCTGAGTGGCGACATGGACCAGGCGATCACGATTCGCACGCTCGTTTTCTCGGGCGATGAGTTCAGTTTTCAGGCGGGGGCCGGTATCGTGGCCGACTCGGTGCCTGAGCGGGAATACCAGGAAGTCATGGCCAAGAGTGCCATCCTGCGGCGCGCGCTCGAAATTGCCGGAGAGGGCCTGTAATGAACAAGAATTTCGAGCACGTACGGATGCTGCTGATCGATAATTACGATTCGTTTACCTACAACCTCGTGCAGGCATTCGCTGCGATGGGCGCGGACGTCCGGGTCTACCGTAACGACGCGATCACAATCGAGGAGGCGGTTGCGCTCGAGCCAACACACCTCGTGATTTCGCCGGGACCGGGCCGGCCGGAAGACGCGGGCCGCTCGCTCGCGATGATCGAGGCGTTTGCCGGAAGGGTGCCGATCCTTGGGGTGTGCCTGGGTCACCAGAGCATAGTGCAGCAGCAGGGTGGCAGGATCGTGCGTGCGGAGCGGCTCATGCATGGCAAGACGTCAATGGTAAAGCACGACGGCCAATCTATATTTGCAGGTCTGTCGAACCCGTTCGAGGTTGGGCGCTATCACTCGCTGTGTGCGGAGGAGGAGTCGCTGCCGGAGAATCTGGTCGTTACAGCGCAAACCGATCGTGGAGAAATCATGGGCGTACGGCACAAGACATTGCCGATTGAAGGCGTGCA
>JAIBDF010000026.1 GCA_024679535.1 Chromatiales bacterium | reverse complement strand
TGCGCATAGGCCTCCTCGTTTTTCTCAACCAGGTAGCTCTTGGTCGCATAGTCGCCGAATCGCCGTGGCTCGACGCCCAGCATATCGATGGTCGGCTCGCCCTCGACGATCCATTCGGCAAGCTGCCAGCCGGCACCGCCGGCCGCTGTAATACCAAAACTGTGCCCCTCGCTGAGCCAGAAGTTGTCGAGGTCCCATGCCGGACCGATGATCGGATTGCCATCCGGCGTATAGGCGATCGCGCCGTTGTACACCTGCTTGATACCGACTTCTCCGAACGCCGGTACGCGATTCATAGCGGCTTCGATATGCGGCACGAGTCGCTCTATGTCCTCCTGGAACAGCTCGTACTCGGCACCCGGACTCGGACCGTCGACATAGCAGCACGGGGCGCCGTTTTCATAAGGCCCGAGGATGAAACCGCCATTCTCTTCGCGCAGGTACCAGGCACCATCGGATTCCCGTAATACGCCCAGCTCCGGCAACCCGTCTTCTTTTCGCTTGAGCAACTCGGGATGAGGCTCGGTCACGATGTACTGATGTTCAACCGGTATGACAGGGATATCGAGGCCAACCATTTCACCCGTCTGGCGCGCGTAGTTGCCGGTTGCCGAAACCACATGTTCGCAAGTGATATCGCCCTGATCAGTTTGCACAAGCCACGCGCCCGAGGAGGTTTGCTCGATGTTAAGGACCAGTGTCTTGCGATAAATCGTTGCGCCACGCGCCCGCGCGCCCTTCGCAAGGGCTTGTGTCAGGTCGGCCGACTGGATATAGCCATCGTCGGGATGAACGATACCGCCAATGAGACCATCGATGTTGCACAGGGGCCAGAGCTTCAGAATTTCATCGGGTGTCAGGAATCGAACATCTATGCCAATCGTCTTCGCGGTCGCTGCATACTGATAATACTCATCCATGCGATCCTGATTCATCGCCAGTCGAATATTGCCGACTTTCGAGAAACCAACTGCCTGGCCCGTCTCCTCTTCCAGTCCGCCATAGAGATTGACAGAGTATTTGTGAATCTGACCAACGCTGTAACTCATATTGAATAGCGGTAACAATCCGGCAGCATGCCAGGTAGAGCCGGACGTCAACTCAGCTTTTTCGAGCAAAACGACGTCATCGCCCCAGCCTTTCTTCGCCAGGTGATACAGCGCCGCCACACCGACGACGCCGCCGCCGATCACCACTACCCTTGCATGAGATTTCACTATATTGCTTCCCGGATTAATTGTCAGAAATAGGGTTTCGGATCCTGCGCGAACAAGCTACGGACCAGCGGCTCAAAATGCTCAAGGGGCTGCATTACGTAATTCGGGTCGAACGATACCTGATCCCACCGTGCACAGAAATCGGCACACGCTTCGTAGTGCTCATGCCCCTTGAATCGGTCGCGCGCGTTCGGATCACGGCCAGCGTATTCGAACCAGTAATAGCCTTGGAAAAGACCGTGATGCTTGACGATCCAGTGGTTCTTTTCGCTAATGAAGGGCGCAAGCAGCGCAGCCGCCACCTGCGAATGATTCGCCGGCGCAAGAATGTCGCCAATGTCGTGCAACAACGCACAGGTAATCGTCTCGTCATCGGCACCGTCTTTTTCGGCGCGGGTTGCCGTTTGCAGGCAATGATCGAGGCGACTTATCTGGTACGGAGAGTCTCCTTCCATTTGTCGCAGCCAGCCGAGCACCCTGTCTGCCTGTAGCTCAGCGTTCCCGGCGTCATGAGCAAAAACGAGATCGAAATAGGCGTCTTGCAGGTGCCGCGGGCCCGTCACTTCGAACGCCTCACGGCCGTGCAACACGCGATGCGCTGCAACAACCAGGATTTCCCCGCCGTCGAGTCGGAAGACCGAGCGATTCCGCGGATCGGTAATGCGTCGGCAGAGCGCATGGTAAGCGCGATAAAATTCGAGCGCGTCCGGGTCATTCGGATCTATGGTCTGCATGAGCTGATTCGAGAATCGCAGACCATCAATGCGGCCCCTGGCATCGAGCCTCACGATGGGCGCTTCCGCATACGTTTCGTTATCGCTGTCGAACTCTCGAAATGGCACCGGCATCGTGCACAAAACTTCGAAGAAATTCGGTTCTTCATCACGCAGCGTGCTTAGGATCGACCAACCATCGACGATGAACGATTTCCCGCCCTTCGCCTCGTTGACCAGCATGTGCAATGCCTGCACGCTTGGCGGCCACGTGTAACTGGCGAAGTCGTTATGCGGTGGTAACGGCAACGGCGTGTGCGCGACATTGTATCCGGCCGGATCAACTTTCACGTTGTGAATCCGATCGAACAGCACCTCCCGGATCGGTCCGAGGCGTGGCGCGAGCATCTCGAGCGTGCCCGGCACATCGGGTGCTTCGCTCAGGATGAGAGCACCCTGA
The DNA here is from genome assembly GCA_024679535.1 of Chromatiales bacterium. Taxonomy (GTDB): domain Bacteria; phylum Pseudomonadota; class Gammaproteobacteria; order Steroidobacterales; family Woeseiaceae; genus UBA1847. The sequence continues at coordinate 29,728 of JAIBDF010000026.1, read as the reverse complement.
TCCATAAACAGGCTGATGGCGGCGGCAGCGACACGATCGTCGTCCAGGAACGCCTGATATGCATATCGCTCTGGCACAAATTGCTTCGGCCATGGCGACCAGTTCGCACTTCGACTGCGGCCTCCGGTTCGCAGCACCTTGCTGTCATAAATGGTCTGGTGACCGTCCGGCCAGACAATGCGCAGGCAACCATCGACAACGTCGGCCTCGACCGGCGCAAGGTCGGGAGGTACGTCGGAGAGGATGAACTTCTTCTCGCTGGTCTGTGAAATCCGGCAGTCGTCGCAGTCACAGTTATCGCGCAGCCACAGGTGCGGGAGAGTGCTGTGAGCGCCGCACTCCCAGGTGACTTCCACCAAGTCACTTTTGCACATTACTGTCGTTCTCGTCTCAGCCATGACGTATCACGAGGCACGCTTGCGGCGACGGCGACGCGGCGATGGATCGTCACCCGGATTCTTCTTGCTCACCGGCTTGTCGATGACCGAGAACAACCTGGAAAAGGGGTCGATCTTGTTTGGTATCGCCATCGCGGCAACGAAGTACTCCTGAAATTTCGGCTCGACCGCAGTCTCTATCTTCTCGATATTACGAACAACGCTTTCAATCTCGGCCCGCGCATTTCGGTTCAGGAGCGCAATGCGTGCGCCGGTGCCGGCGGCATTCCCGGCTGACTCGACGTTCTCCAGATTACAATCGGGAACCAGACCCAAAATCATGGCGTAACGCGGGTCGATATGACTGCCAAATGCGCCGGCCAGCCGAATTCGATCGACTTCCCCGAGGCCGGCTCTGTCCAGCAGTAACTTGATACCTGCATACAGTGCCGCCTTGGCCAGCTGGATTTGACGAACATCATTTTGCGTGACAGTGATTTTTGGATTGCCGTCATGCAAGACGAACGACCATGTACGTTCGTCAGGTACCAGGCGCGACGTCCGAGTCGACAGGTCGCCGTCAATAACCCCTTCTTCGCTAACCAGACCCGCCAGGTACATCTCGGCTACCGCTTCGATGATGCCGGAGCCACAAATACCGGTGACGCCAAACTTATTCACTGAATCGTCAAAACCGGGGTCATCGGACCAGAGCTCCGACCCTATAACGCTGAACCGAACCTCAAATGTCTTGGCGTCCACGCGGACGCGCTCGATAGCACCGGGCGCGGCACGCTGTCCACAGCTGATCTGCGCGCCCTCGAATGCCGGTCCGGTCGGGCTCGAACAGGCCAGTAGTCGATCCCGATTGCCAAGCACGATTTCGGCGTTCGTACCGACATCGACTACCAATGATATCTCTTCCAGCAGGTGCGGCTCTTCGGACAAGATCATTGCGGCGGCGTCTGCGCCGACATGGCCTGCGATACAGGGCAAAACATAGACTACGGCACCCGCATTGATCGCAAGGCCGAGGTGACGCGCCTGCAGGTCCAATGCTCGATCCGTTGCCAGCGCGAACGGCGCCCAGCCGAGTTCAACCGGACTGATGCCGAGAAACAAATGGTGCATGATCGGATTGCCGACAACCGTCGCTTCAAGTATGTCGCCGGGTTCAATGCCGGCGTCCGCGACAACCCCTGCGATCAGGTCATTTGCACCCGTACGAACTGATTCGGTCAGCTCAGCGCTACCCTCCGGGTGCATCATCACGTAGGAAACACGGCTCATCAAATCTTCGCCGAATCGAATCTGCGGATTCATGATGCCGCTTGTTGCCACGACCTCGCCGGTCGCCAGGTTGCACAGGTGTGCGGCAATCGTCGTTGAACCGATGTCGATTGCGACCCCGTAAGCGTCGCGTTTGAAACCCGGCCAGATGGCGATAATCGTCGATTGATCATGCACCGCGACAGTTACTTTCCACTTACCCTCGCGCATTATCGGTTGCAAGCTTTCCAACACCACCGGATCGCATGCCAGGTCCTGAAGTTGCCACTCAACTGCGAGCGCCAGAAGCAATCGCTGCAGATCGGCGGTCGGATCATCGAGACTCGCTTCCTGCACCTCGACGTAGTAAAGATGCACGCTCGTATCGAGCGTAATGTCACGATATTCCGCACTTTTGCGAACCACCTGCCGATGTAGCTGGCTTTCCGCCGGCACGTCTATGACAAGGTCGCCCATGATTCGCGCCTGGCAGCTCAGTCGACGGCCGTCCACCAGAAAACCCTGACGTTCTCCATAACGCGTTTCAACGTCACCAACGGGTGATAAATGATCACTTTGGGAAACGATGCCATGTTTGGCAAACTCTCCCTCGGCACAGGTCACCTGGCAGCGTCCGCAAAGACCGCGACCGCCGCAAACCGAGTCCACGTCGACCCCGAGGCTGCGCGCCGCTTCCAGGACCGGCGTGTTCAGCGAAAAACGGCCGCGACGCCCCGACGGCGTAAATACGATCTTCGCATCAGTTGTGGACATAGCTCTATCCGCCGTTCGAAGCTCAGGCCGATCGACGTCTGCGTCGTCGGCCACCGCGCGCACCCGTATCGCCTGTCGGCTGGCGATATTTTTTGATCCACCTGGCGCAATCCGGATCGTGTCCCATCATCACGTCAGCCCCCATCACGGCTTGCAGAACCTCTTCATGCAGTGGACTGGTAATCGCAGAAGTCATTCCCGCGCCAATTGCCATCGCCAGGAACGCGCTGTTGATGCCGTTTCGGTTGGGTAGTCCGAAACTGACGTTCGACGCCCCACAGGTAGTATTGACCTGCAGCTCGTTCCGGAGTCGCTGGACGATGTGCATTACCTGCTTGCCTGCCGAATTGATGGCGCCAATAGGCATAACGAGCGGGTCCACGATAACGTCTGCACGCGCTATGCCATGGTCCGCCGCCCGTTCGACAATTTTCTTGGCGACCTCGAAACGCACATCCGGGTCTTCGGATATTCCAGTTTCGTCGTTCGAAATCGCGACGACTGCCGCACCGTATTTGGCAACAAGTGGCAGCACCGCCTCGAGGCATTCATCCTCGCCTGTGACCGAATTGACGAGCGCCTTGCCCTGGTAAACCGAGAGACCGGATTCGAGCGCAGCAACAATCGACGAGTCAATGGACAACGGAACGTCAGTCACCGACTGCACCAACTTGATCGCTTCGGCGAGTATTGCCGGTTCATCTGCAAGCGGAATGCCTGCATTGACGTCGAGCATATGCGCGCCAGCAGCAACCTGCGCAAGCGCATCCGCCTCGACTCGCGAATAATCACCGTTTTTCATTTCCTCAGCGAGAATCTTCCGACCCGTGGGATTGATGCGCTCACCGATAATCACAAATGGTCGATCGAAGCCGATACGAACTTCCTTCGTTGGTGAACTCAGTACTGTTTCTGTCATTGACTAATCTCCACTAGCGACGCCCGGATGCCACGGAATTCTGCTCCCAAGAATCTTCGTACGCTCAACAATCTCTGCGACGCGGTGTTCCCGACGAAACGCCATGATATGAACACCCCGCACGCCATCAATTTCTGCAAGTTTATTAATCAGGTCCACGCAGATGCTGATCCCTTCACTTGCCTCATCCTTCGCACTTTTCAGACGTTTTATGATCGGGTCGGGAATATGCACACCAGGCACGTTATTTCGAATCCACTCGGCCGATTTCGCCGACGCCAGCGGCCCGATGCCGGGAAGGATATAGGCCTCTTCGTGCGCACCAATGTCTCGAACCGATTTCATATACTCACTGAACCGCTCGATATCGAAGCAGTACTGCGTCTGAATAAACTGGGCACCTGCCTTAATCTTCTTCGCCAGTCGGTGCGGCCGGTAATCGAGCGGCGGCCCGAACGGATTCGCCGCGGCACCAAGAAACACGCGGGGCGGAACGGAAAGCTTGCGGCCACTCAGAAAGCGTTGCTCGTCGCGCATTTTGCGCAGCATTGAAAGCATCGACAGGCTGTCCAGATCGAAAACCGGCTTCGCCTCCGGATGATCGCCAACTTCCACGCTGTCGCCGGTCAGGCATAGTATGTTCGATACGCCCATCGCCGACGCGCCAAGGACATCACCCTGAATTGCGATTCGATTGCGATCGCGAGCGGATACCTGCATGACCATCGCGTAGCCGCGGCGCGTTAGCAGCGAGCACACGCCGACGCTCGACATATGGCAATGCGCACCTGAGCCGTCCGTCGCATTGATCGCGTCCACATAGCCATCGAACAAGGCAGCCCGCTCGTACACCTCATTCGGGTCGGCCGAATCAGGCGGGGCAATTTCCGCGGTAACGGCAAATGCGCCAGCGCGCAGGACGCGTTCCAGTCGGCCTGGCGAGGCATGACCTGGCAGTATTGGCAGCGCCTCGCCGGGATTCACCGGTTCATCGTCAAACCGCATCGTCGTTCAGCCCGGAGATCGTCTGCCGTTTTTTCTGCAATTCATGGAGCCACGCTGAATGACCCAAAAGACGGTTGTCGACAGGTGGCTGAACGATCTGAATCGGGTAATTGTTGGCATGCAACCGCTTGTTGCCTTCCCAGGCCTGCACCCAAACACAGTCCATCTCCGGATCAACTTCGCACCGACCATCGGGACGAACGCCGCCACATGGGCCATTACGCATCTTTTTCGGGCAGTTCATCGGGCACGACAGTCCGGTGTAGCCAACGATGCATTGACCACAACTTTGTGAGTCAAGCAAGAAACCCTTGGTCACTTTTTCAACGCCTGCAAATGGACGATCGAGTTTTTCGTAGCCAATCTTTTGTAGAACGGGATCCGCCTTAACAAGCAGCCATTCGAAGCGCGAATAAAGCTTCTCGAGCATACGCGCATTTCGAACAGACCAGCTTCGCATCCAATACATGACTATCAGTCGCCCGCCGACCCGTGACTGCGAATCAATTCATGCAATCGCTGATCACTGAACTTTGTCTCGAACTCGCTGGCCACACACCTGGCAATTTCACCCAGATCCTCTGTTGTCTCGAGCAGAATTGATTCACGACGCCATTCCGACAGATACGCGTCGCTGCCGCCCTTGCCCGCACGCATTGCGGCACGGTCGATCGCTTCATGAAAACGCGAGCTTAACTTTACTTTTTCGCGGCGGCGGCCCCGTTGTACGATGACCTGCGCCGGAATATCACGCCAGTAAACGAGAGTCTTCTTGACCATATTCCTGCTCGGTGACGAATTCATTCAGGCCTTGCTCGAGTCCACCGAACCCGGTGTGGACCTGTTCAAATTCGAGGTCAAGGCGCATAGCTGCCTGTTTAGCGGCATCAAGTAGCTTCGGATCGCTTGATTGCGACAAAAATACCAACTTGCGGTAATTGCCGAAGTACGCATCCCGCAACTGGGGGTAGCGATCCAGTTTCAGTGGCTGAACAACGAGCTTCTCAAAATTGCGGACGAGAAAGTCCGTGAGATAAAACGTGCCAGGTTCCGCTTCGGACAGGGTATTGAAACGCTGCTCCCCGGCGAAGAACTGATAGCAATGAGCACCTGGCAAGCGCTCGATACCCTCTTCTTCGAGAACCCGGTCGATCGCGCCGCCAGTGCCACAATCCGCGTAGGCGACGAAAATCCGGTTGTATCGGCCAGTGTTCTCGTGAATTTTTTGCTGCAATCTTTCGGGAATCAATGCGGGTCGGTTATGCAGGCGCGCGTCGATGCACTGCATATCCAGATGATCCCAGCCATATTGGCGTTTTAGAGCAATGATTTCGCGGGCAAGCGCACCACAGGCGATGACAAGAATTGACTCACTCACAAACAGCCTCCCGTCGTTCTGCCATGAGCTGCGGTGCCATTTCGGCGGTCTGTGCGGCATCGCGACAATAGCCGTCGGCACCTACTGCAGCACCAAACTCCTCGTTTAAGGGAGCGCCACCAACAAGTACAATATAATCATCTCGGATGCCCCGGTTTACGAGTTCATCAACAACGACTTTCATGTACGGCATCGTGGTTGTCAGTAAGGCCGACATACCGAGAATATCCGGCTTGTGTTCCTCGAGCGCAGCCAGGTAATCCTCAACCGAATTGTTGATACCTATGTCGATCACTTCAAATCCGGCACCTTCCATCATCATAGCGACGAGATTCTTACCGATGTCATGAATGTCACCTTTGACTGTGCCGATGACCATCTTGCCTATCGGTTTAACACCCGTTTCAGCAAGCAGCGGCCGCAGTATAGCCATGCCACCCTTCATTGCATTGGCCGCGAGCAACACCTCCGGCACGAACAAAATACCGTCCCGAAAATCGATACCGACAATTTTCATGCCACCGACCAACGCTTCATTCAGCACTTTTTCAGCTGACCATCCGCGATCGAGAAGAATCGTCGAGCCTTCTTCGATCTCATCTCGCATGCCATCGTAGAGGTCATCATGCATTTGCTCCACGAGCTCGTCATCGGCAAGTTCCGCCAAAACGATATCTTCGTCTTCAGTCGCTTCGAGATTTTGATCGTCGTCGTTCATAAAGATTCCTTCGCTAATAGTCCCTGTCATCGAACTCTGACTTGCGGCGCTCGATGAAACTGGTCAGTTCTTCGTCAATAGCCGGATCGAGCGGCGGCGCTTCATACTCGCTAAGCATTTTCTTCCATATCGCATTGGCTCGCGCCGGCGCATCCTGAGAACCATCCTGTTCCCACTGCTCGAAGCTGTTGCTGTCGGCTATGGACGAGCGGTAGAACGCCGTCTCGAAATTCGCTTGCGTGTGTGCTGCCCCGAGAAAGTGCGAGCCCGGCCCCACTTCGCGCAGCGCGTTCATCGCCTGACCGTTCTCGGAAAGGTCGACCCCGCCAAGCAGTATCGCAAGCATGTTCGCCTGATCCGCATCCATAATGAATTTTTCATAGCCCATCGCCAAGCCGCCCTCAAGCCAGCCGGCTGTGTGCAACATGAAATTAACCCCAGCCAGCGCTGAAGTCTGCAGCGTATTTGCCGATTCATAGGCTGCTTGTGCATCCGGAATCTTCGACCCACACAAGCTGCCGCCACTGCGAAACGGCAGGCCCAGTCGTCGCGCAAGTTGTGCGACGACATACATGATCTGACTTGGTTCTGGTGTACCGAACGTCGGCGCTCCGGATTGCATCGAGACGGCGGCGGCGAAGGTACCGAAGACAACCGGCGCACCCGGTCGCACGAGCTGCACATAGGCAATCCCGGCCAACGCCTCGGCGAGAATCTGTGTGACCGTACCGGCGACTGTTACAGGCGACATTGCACCGGCGATCAGGAATGGCGAAATCATCGTTGCCTGATTGTTTTCCGCATAGACGGTGGCGGCACCGAGCATCGTTGCGTCAAACGTCAGCGGCGAGTTGGCATTGATGAGACTGGTCAGAACCGTATTTTCCTGGATGAAATCGTCACCGAATACGATCTTCGCCATATCGACTGTATCCTGCGCACGGTCAGGTGCCGTGACCGATCCCATAAAGGGCTTGTCACTGTACTTGATGTGACTGTAGATCATGTCGAAGTGACGTTTGTTGACCGGGACGTCCACAGGCTCACAAATGGTTCCTCCTGAGTGGTGCAGGCCCGGACTCATGTACGCCAGCTTCACGAAATTGCGAAAGTCTTCGATCGTCGCGTAGCGCCTGCCTTGATCGAGACAGCGCACAAATGGAGAGCCGTAGGCCGGCACCAGAACCGTACGATCCCCGCCGATCATGACGCTACGTTCCGGATTACGCGCGTGCTGCTTGAATTCGGATGGCGCACTCGCTTTTATTATCGAGCGGCATAGACCGCGCGGGAAGCGCACGCGTTCGCCATCGACATCAGCACCGGCATTTTTCAGAAGTTCGAGCGCGCTCGGAAAATCGCGAAACTCGATACCGATTTCCTCAAGCACCGTTTCCGCATTGTCCTCAATGAGTTCGAGCCCCGCTTCATCAAGCAGCTCCAGATAAGGGATCTTGCGATCAATCCAGGTTGCCGTCGATGTCGCCGCTCGCTGTCTCGCAGCCCGCTTCGCAGACCGGCCGCGTTTTTTTCGCGGTCTGGCGCTCATTGGTATACCCAAGTGGTACTGATCGTCTTAACCACAACGCGGCCCTTCGAAGAAGTAGACAGTTCGCCAGTTTGTTCCAGATACTGCGATACTGCGTTCTTCTATGCGACATTAATACGACTAAAAACGACACGGACCCGCCAGAGGCTAGAAACCACGGTGGCGGAGTCGAATTGGGCCATTAGAAACGCTAATGTGTCCCAATTTGGATAGTTGATGTCGCAATTAGAGCGTATACCGGACTTCTGGCTGTTATATTCGGTGTCGTCATCATAAAAAATACGACTTGGGGGAAATTGTATGTCTAACGGTAATCAACCGAGGCGCTCCGCATTATCTTTGGCGGTAACAACCGCACTGGTAGGAGTATCAAGCCCTCCGGCTCTTGCCGAAATCGAAGAGATTACCGTAACGGCAACCAAGCGCCTGGCCAGCATGCAGGATATCCCTCTTGCGGTGCAGGCAATAGGGTCCGAGCAACTCGAGCAGCAGAACATCCAGAGTTTTGCCGACTACGTCATGATGCTCCCCAACGTCAGCGCCGGTGGTCGAGGCCCCGGCCAGAACGAAATCTATATCCGTGGTGCTGCTGTAGATGCCATCAATATCACCGTTGCCGAGTCCCAGGGTTCGGCACCCAACGTCGCCCTTTACCTTGACGAGCAGCCCGTCACCGCTGGCGGCCGCAATCTCGACGTTTACGTTACCGATATGGAGCGCATCGAGGTGCTACCCGGACCGCAGGGCACGCTGTATGGCGCCAGCTCAATGGCCGGCACGGTGCGCCTGATCACGAACAAGCCGGTGCTGGATGAATTCCAGGCCAGCGCGACCGGTAGCTGGTCAACAACAAGTGGCGGAGATGACAGCAATTCTCTCGAAGCGATGATCAATATTCCCATTATCGACGGCAGGCTGGCCGTTCGAGGTGCCTTTTTCAATGACAACCAGGGTGGCTACATAGACAACGTAGAAGGCACATTTGTCGCCGACAACAGCATCAACCCGTTTTTTCCGGGCGACAGCGTCTTCTATGAAGAGGGCACACAATTCGTCAATGGCACCGTAGTCGGGGTCGGCGGTGTGACCATCCCCGTGGCGAAGACTGTCGCCAATAATTCGGATAAAACGAAAGACAATTACAACACCGCGGTATACAGCGGAATGCGGCTTGGCGCGAAATACCTCATTAATGAAGAGTGGGAACTGCTGCTTCAGCATACGCGACAGACGCTGCAGACCGAGGGTGTATTCGACTACGATCCTGAAGTCGGTGATCTCAAGGTTTCCCGCTTCACCGAGGATTCACTCGACGACGTTTTTAGCCAGACTGCGTGGACACTTACCGGACGCCTGGGTGCGCTCGACGTCGTTTATACCGGCGCGTTCCTTGATCGCGAGGTCGATGCCAAACTCGACTACACAGGCTATACGAACATCGGCAAGTTCATACCCGGTTATCAATGCGAATACCTGGTTGGCAGCTTCTACAATGGCGTTGGTTCGGATGCCGACACGACCTACTTTTGGGATCCGACCATCGGTGGTGACCCCGGCGTCATCGAATGCGGCAACCCGGCTAACGCGGTCAATCTCGAAAATGAAATGACGCGATGGACACATGAAGTGCGTGTCGCGAGCGACTGGGAATCACCGATCAGCCTGCAGGCCGGCATCTTTTACGAGGACTTCGAGATTCTGCACCGTGGCGACTTCAACTACCTGGCGCCGTTCGAGGCCGGGTTTGCGCCGATCGATATCAATACCAACTCCAATCTCGACAATGCCGCCGCTAACGCACGCGGTGTCACCTCGGCCGGCACACAGTTCCGCAATGACAACACGCGCACCGAGGAACAGTTTGCCGTGTTCGGCGAAGTATCCTGGGAAATCACCGATACGCTGAGTGCTGCCCTCGGCTTTCGCTACTACGATCTCGAGTATGGCTTCAAAGGTTACGGTGCATTCCGATATGGTAACCGCCCACTGTTCGTGGACGATGACGACCCGACCAATGATATTCGCCCCGCCGTTACCGGCGGTCGCGATTACGAAGTTAATCTCGATCTGATTGAGCCGCTGAAGACTGATGACACGATTGTCAAATTTACGGTGAGCTGGGCGCCCGGCGGTGACTCGCTGTTCTATGCAACCTGGTCGGAAGGCTACCGGCCGCCAGGATTTAACCGCGGCGCGGCAGCCGCAGCTGTGTACGACCCCACTGCCAACAATATCAATGATACCGGCATCGAGTGTGGCTCTGACATTGCGATTGATTCAAACGCACTAACAGGGTTCCAGGGCTATTGTCTGCCGTATATCTTCGAATCGGACACGCTTGAAAATATTGAGTTTGGATGGAAGTCTACGCTCGCCGATGGCGACGTGCAGTTCAACGGCTCGATCTACAAGATCGACTGGGAGAACATCCAGGTCTCGCAATTCGACTCGCAGAACATCTCGATCTTTACACTGATCGATAATGGTGGCGATGCCGAGATCATGGGTATTGAAGCCGATCTCATCTGGGCCGCTACAGACAACTTTACGTTGTATGCGGCTGCATCGTTCAACGACACGGAACTCGTTTTCGTAGATCCTGCTTTCGACATCGTAGTTGCCGATGCCGGCTCCAAGCTGCCACTGACACCGGACGTGCAGTTCACTGCTCGCGGACGGTACAACTGGGAGATGCAGAACAGCTGGCAAGCGTTTGGACAGCTGGGCTTCAAGTACGCGGGTGAATCCCTCAACTCGCTTGTCGATACGCCGGAGGAGCCCAATACGAATCAGGACAGCTACACGATCGTAAATGGCTCGCTGGGATTCGAGCATCCGACCGACGGCTGGGGTGCGGAGTTCTTTGTCCAAAACCTTACCGATGAGCGAGCCCAACTGCACATAAACCGGCAGGATTTTCTTGAGCGCATTACCACCAACCGCCCGAGAACGATAGGCTTGCGATTTTCCTATCACTTTTGATCAAAGGAATACAGTCCTTGCCTGACACGGAACAAAAAACAGACTAGGGACTGTCATAGGTTAGAAAAGGGCGAACTCCCGAGTTCGCCCTTTTTTTTTCAGCATCGGTATTATCGAATACATGAAAAGTCATCGCCTCTCAGACGCTCGAGTGGATCCGGATCGGGATATTGAAACGGCCAGGGAACTGCTGTCCACCGGTCGGGCCGAGGACGCATGCCTGGTGCTTCGCGAGCTCTTGCGCGAACTGCCTCAGCACGAAGAGGCGTTGTACATATTCGCTGTGAGTCTGCGTTACGCCGGTAAACTGGAAGGTGCGAAAAAGACTCTGGAGAAGCTGCAGCGGCTGCGCCCTACCTACGGACGCGCATGGCAAGAGGAAGGTCATGTACACGTGGCGATGGGTAACAAGTCTGCCGCCCGGGTCGCCTTCCGAAAAGCCGTCACGCGGAACAACTCCCTGCTCGCCAGCTGGCAAGCGCTGGAACAGATGACGCTTGATGACGGCAACCGGTCTTTGCATGCAGAAGCCACCAAACATCGGCAACGCCTTGAATCATTGCCACAAGAGCTTCTCAGCGTGCGCAACATGATGAGTGAAAATCGGCTGTTCAAGGCCGAGCGGCTGTGCCGCGCATTTCTGAAGGACAACCCGCAGAACATAGAGGGTATGCGACTACTAGCCGACATGGGCGTGAAAACCGGCGTGCTCGACGATGCCGAGTTCATTCTTGAAAGTGCGTTGGAATTTGAGCCCGACAACCGCTATGCACGTTTCGACTATATGAATGTCCTGTATCGTCGCCAGAAGTACGCGGAGTCCCTTCAGCAGGCAAAGCGGCTGCGCGAGGCGGAACCGGACAACGATAATTATCTTGCGGCCTACGCAAACCAGTGCGTCGCGATCGGCAATTATGACGAGGCGCTCGAAATCTATGAGAGGCTCGTAAAACGAGCCGATGGTAAGCCGGGACTGCACCTTGTGCACGGCCATGCACTCAAGACCATCGGTCGGCTGGACGATGCAATCTGGTCTTACCGCCGTTCTTACCGGGAGCGGCGTGATTTCGGCGACGCGTACTGGAGTCTGGCGAACCTGAAGACCTACCGCTTTTCGACTGCCGAAGTCGAGTCGATGCGGTCGTTCGAGTCTTTGCCAACGACCTCGGTCGAAGACCGCATCCATCTCTGCTTCGCGCTCGGCAAGCACTATGAAGACAGCGAGGACTTCGCTGCGGCTGCAGAATTCTACCTGCGCGGCAACGCGTTGAAGAAAGACGAGCTGCATTACCAGTCCGAGGCAATGACACAACGGCTGCAGTTGCAGCAGCAAGTCTGCGACGAAGCGTTTTTTGCACAACGTGCAGGCAGCGGCTGTGATGTGTCCGATCCGATATTTATTGTGGGCCTGCCGCGCGCCGGTTCGACGTTGCTGGAACAGATTCTCGCCTCGCATTCGCAGGTCGACGGTACGCTGGAACTACCCAACATTCCGGCGCTCGCGCATCGACTGGATGGCCGCCGGTTCAAGGATGATAACCCACGTTATCCGAAGATACTTGCCGAGGTTCCGCATGAAAAGCTGCGCGAATTTGGGGAGGCGTTCATCGAAGACACCCGGGTGCACCGCGGGGACGCAGCGTTTTTCATCGACAAGATGCCCAATAATTTCCGCCACATCGGTCTAATTCACCTGATCCTGCCTAACGCGAAGATCATCGACGCGCGGCGTCACCCCATGGCCTGCTGTTTCAGTGGCTTCAAACAGCTGTTTGCGAGTGGCCAGGAATTCACCTACGGCCTTGGCGAGATTGGCAGGTATTACCGGGACTATGTCGAGCTTATGGATCACTGGGACGCGGTGTTGCCGGGCAAGGTCTTGCGTGTGCAGTACGAGGACGTGGTCGCTGATCTCGAACCCGAGGTGCGCCGCATTCTCGACCACTGTGGGCTGCCGTTCGAAGAGGCTTGCCTGAATTTTCACCGTACCGAGCGTTCGGTACGCACGCCGAGCTCCGAACAGGTGCGGCAACCCATTTACAAGTCCGGCCTGGAGCAGTGGCGCAATTTCGAACCCTACCTGGATCCCCTTAAACAGGCGTTGGGACCGGTGCTCCAACGGTACCCCATCGACGACTGACGGAATCAGCCTATGAGTGATCGAACATTGACCCTGGACGAAGTGCACGCACTCGCAACACGCGTACTCAGACACAATGGCTGCAACGCCGACAACGCAACAGCTGTTGCCGACGTCATTACGGCTGCCGAACGCGACGGCTGTCATGCACATGGCCTGATGCGCCTCGGCGGCTATGTCGCATCCTTGAAGAGCGGCAAAGTAAACGGCCACGCCGAGCCCACGGTTGAAAAAATAGCTGGCGCCGTAGTGCGCGTCGACGGCGATAGCGGCTTCGCACCGCTTGCCCTGGCACGCGGGCGCAAAGCGCTGATCGAGGCGGCGCGGACATCCGGCATCGCCGCATTGGCGCTGACCGACATCCACCATTTCGCTGCACTTTGGACCGAGATCGAACCGATCGCCGAAGCAGGCTTGTGTGCGATGGCCTGCGTGTCCTACAAACCAGCTGTCATTCCGGCTGGGGGCTCGAAACCTCTCTATGGGACCAACCCGCTGGCGTTCGGCTGGCCGCGAGCGAACAAACCGCCCGTCATCTTCGACCAGGCCTCGTCCGTCGTCGCGCGCGGCGAAGTGATGCTTGCGGCCCGCGAAGGCAAACAGCTGCCGCCGGGTGTGGGTGTCGACAAGGATGGCCAGGACACAACGGATCCAAACGAAGTCCTCGACGGCGCATTACTGGCTTTCGGGGGCCACAAAGGCTCGTCGATCGCCATGATGATCGAATTGTTCGCCGGTGCCCTGATCGGCGAGTGCTTCAGCTTCGAGGCAGCTCAGCGCGACAACAACGACGGCGGCCCGCCGAGCGGCGGCGAATTGATCATCGCGCTGGATCCCAACCTGTTCGGCGACAGCGAGGGCTGGGCCGTACACGCTGAGAAGCTGTTTGCCGAGATCGAAGCGCAGCCGGGCGCCCGATTGCCGAGCGCGCGGCGTTACGGGAACCGTGATAAAACAACATCAGCCGGCGTCCCGCTGTCGACTGCAGTGCATGACTCCATACTCGCTCTTTGCGAGCCAAGCGGCTCCGCTTAAGCTGATGCCAAGAGGACAGGAAACAGCATGACCGATAACCTATTTTCCAACTACATTGGCGGCGAATGGACGCGTGCCGACGCGACGATCGAAAACGTGAGTCCGTCGGACACGAGCGACGTGATTGGCCACTATGCCAGCGCTACGCCCGACGAGGCGTTGCAGGCCGTTGACACGGCACGCGAGGCATTTGCGGGCTGGTCACAGAGCGGGCTCGAGGAACGCAAAGCCATACTCGACGCCATCGGCGACGAATTGATTGCCCGCAAGGACGAACTCGGGCGCCTGTTGAGTCGCGAAGAAGGCAAACCGCTCGCCGAGGGAATCGGCGAGGTCGGTCGCGCAGGTCAGTTTTTCCAGTATTTCGGCGCCGAAGTGCTGCGTCAGATGGGCGAACACGCGGCGTCGGTGCGGCCCGGCGTGGACGTCGACGTCACGCGCGAGCCGCTCGGCGTGGTCGGCATCGTCACCCCGTGGAATTTTCCGACGGCGGTCGCGGCCTGGAAAATCGCGCCGGCACTGGCATTTGGCAACACGGTCGTGCTCAAAGCGGCCGAGCTGGTACCTGCGAGCGCCTGGGCGCTGACCGAAATCATCAGCCGCAGCGGCTTGCCCGCTGGCGCGTTCAACCTCGTGACGGGTCCGGGATCCACGACGGGTGACGCGCTTACGCGCGCGGCTGGCGTAGATGCCATTTCGTTCACCGGCTCCGTCGCCGTCGGCCGGCAGATTGCCCGTAACGCCATCGACAACATGACCCGGGTGCAGCTCGAGATGGGCAGCAAGAACGCTCTGGTCGTATTGAACGATGCTGATCTGGATCTTGCAGTCCAGTGCGCGATCAACGGTGCTTTTTTCGGCACTGGCCAGAAATGCACGGCGTCATCCAGATTGGTCGTAGAAGCCGGCGTCCACGACGAATTCGTCGAGCGCATGGTGGCTGCCATGCAGAAACTGGTCGTCGGCAATGCGCTGGATCCTAAAACGCAGATTGGACCCGTCGTCGACAGCCGGCAACTCGAGCAAAACATGCGTTATGTGAAATTGGCAAGCGACGAAGGAGCCACCCTTGCACAAGGAGGCGAGACGCCCGAGCTCGAGACAACGGGTTACTACATGACACCGGCGCTGTATACGGATACCACGAACGAAATGCGCATCAATCGAGAAGAAATCTTTGGGCCGATAAGCTGTGTGATCAAGGTCAGCGACTATGACGAGGCCCTCGCCGTGTCCAACGATACGGAGTTCGGGCTGACCGCTGGCATTATGACGACCTCGTTGAAGTACGCGTCGCACTTTCGGCGGCAATCGAATTCCGGTTGTGTCATGGTTAATCTACCAACGGCCGGTACTGATTATCACGTCCCATTCGGCGGTCGAAAAGCGTCAAGTTTCGGGCCTCGCGAACAAGGCCAGTACGCGAAAGAGTTCTACACCGTCGTCAAAACCAGCTACAGCCTGCCATACTGAGGTGACCCGATGATTATCATCGACGGCTTGCAGTACGTTAACTGGAATCGAGAACTGTTCCAGAAAGCCAAAGATGCCGGTGTTACGGCGATTCACGTTACCATTGCTTATTGGGAAAATACTCGTGAGACGCTCGCGAACATCGGCGATTGGCATCGACTGTTTCGCAAGTACCCGGAGTTGATCATGCCCGTGAGAACGTCTGCCGACATTTCATCCGCCCAACGAAGCGGAAGAGTGGGTATCGTTTTTGGCTTTCAGAACTGTTCGCCGATCGAGGATGATTTACGCCTCGTACAGGTCTTTCACGAACTTGGCGTGCGGGTCATGCAGCTCAGCTACAACAACCAGAGTTTGCTCGCCGCCGGCTGTTATGAAGCAGATGACTCGGGCATCACGCGTTTTGGTAAAGAAGTCATACAGGAGATGAATCGTGTGGGTATGCTAATCGACATGTCGCACAGTGCCGAGCGCTCGACGCTCGAGGCTATGGAACTGTCGAGCCGGCCAATCGCGATAACGCATGCCAATCCCGCATTTTTTCACGACGCGCTGCGTAATAAATCGACGCAGGTTCTTGAGGCCCTGGGAGAGTCCGGCGGTATGCTCGGCCTGAGCCTCTATCCGTTTCATCTGAAGAATGGCAGCGACTGCACGCTCGAATCATTCTGCAGCATGGCGGTAAAAGCTGCTGAAATAGTCGGCGTGACCCAACTGGGTATCGGCTCAGACCTATGCCAGAACTGGGATTACTCGACATTGGAGTGGATGCGCTCCGGCCGATGGACGGCCGATACCGACTATGGCGAGGGTTCAGCCGACAACCAGGACTGGCCGCGCCAGCCAAACTGGTTTGCGAGTAGCCGCGACTTCACCAATATCGCGAGCGGCCTTGAAGCTGCGGGATTCGGCGACGCAGACGTCCGCGCAATTCTGGGCGAAAACTGGCTCAATTTCTTCGAGCAGTCGTTCGGCCCAGCCGACGAGAGCAACTAGCGCATGGCTACCCCGCTTCCAACATCAGGGATTTCCAACCAGCGGGGATCGTTGCCGCTGCGGCCTGCTGATGACGTCATGGATCTTGAGCGACTCGGAACCCTGCATCCGTATCGATTGAGCTTCATGCGCATTCTGATGCGCCGGATTATGAATGAACGCTGGGTCATCCAGCGCAGAATGTTTGATCTCGATGAAAATGGCTACGGAACCGCCATCTACACGATTGATGCGGCACACGGCAGATTCAGTTTCGTTGTCTTCGCCCATCACCTTGACCCGGAAAAGCGCAGCGACCGCGTCATTGCCGATCAGTGGGATATGACCGTAACCCTGTGTGAAGGTGATGTCGACGAAGAACAATTGCAGTTCCTCAGGCAAAACGTCCCCCTGCAAGAAGCGGGCAGAATCGACGCACGGAACATAGTGTTATCGCGCGCCAATAAAAGTTCTCGCAATTTCGACTATGTTGTCGCTGAACTGGCTGCCGGCCGGCAGCCTGCGCTCGCAAAAATAGCGCAAGTCGGCTACTTGTATCGAACGACGGCCGTATACGGCAGCGGCAAATTCGGCATGGCCGACTGGCAAAAAGTTCACTTGATGCATGCCGATTTCGCGAGACCCTTTGCTGCTGAGATGTTCACCTGTTTCATGATCCGGCAGTTTAGTCTCGAACAAGCCGAATCGATAGCGCGTGCTCGCTCGCCGGACACCGCAGTACCGATGGACGACGCGATCAAGCGCTACATGGGAATCGGTAATGCTACGGGTCTCGGTATGGCGCCGTATCTGATCAATCACCCGCAGTTAATCAGTCGTTGGATTGAAGTTCGTGAAACCGCACTTGCGCGCATTGTGGAAGCCGGCGAGGCGAGCGAGGAGAAATTCGAGTTACTGCAATCCCTACTTCGTAAAGCTGCCCAACATCTGGCCGAAATAGCGACGGACAACGAAGTTCAAAACCAGCGTAACGGCGTAACGAAAGCCGAACTCGAGGAAGTGAGTCGGTGGATAGAGAATCAGCGGTCAATTAACTGGTCGGCGTTACTCGACAAAGCGCTGCTGAGTTGGAGCTACGAAACGCAGGAATTGATCAATTCATTACTGACCGAAATGTACCCGGAGCTGGTCGACGAGCTCGAGGACAGCCTGTGCGTCAGTGAATCGATGAATTTGATTCCGGATCAACGTCTCACTGACATCCGCGACCTGATCGAAAGCCGATACGGCTGGGCGCTCAATATCGACTTTGATGCACCGGGCAGTCGCGATGTGTTCTGGTATCGATCGCTGGAAAAGCTGGAGCCGCGACTTGGGCAGTGCGGCGTCGATCCAGGCGAGGACAAAGCCATAAAAATTGCAGTCGCATACGACGTCCGGCAGTGCTACGACCGCGTCTGCGAGTGTCTGCAATCTGAGAACGGTGTTTCTGCCGCGCAATTCGCAATCGAGTATCCGGAGCTGCGCAGCATCCTTCGACGGATACAGGCTATGTCGCAGTCGGTCTACGGTGACATTCATGCCAATTTGACAGATACAGAGGTTCTTCCCATAAATCTGCTGCGCTGCAAACTTTCGTTTTTCGGTGTGAGTAAATTTGACCCGAAATCCCGTCTATGGGTTCGGAACACGATGTTTCAGGGTGCTCCGCTGGCGAGCGACATAGGCAGTGATTTTGCGGACGACTGGTATTTCCCGGTCATGCCGGCAATTGACCAGGAGAATGCCCAATCCACCTGTCGATGACTGAATTGTCGTCTCTGCTCAAGCGCTCATTCGAGGGGCTGGGCTATTGCCAGGGGGATTATGAGGACGCTGCTGCAGCCGTCGTATGGCTCGAGTCGCGTGGCATGAACGGGCTGGATATCATTGCATCCACATGGCCGAGACTGAAGAGCGGCGTTGGAATCGAGGTCAGCTTTATAGCCGACGAAACGGGCGCCGAGGTGTTGAATGCAAACGACTCCAGCGTCGCGTTGTGCGGTCGCATGGTCACCGATCTTGTCTGCGCCGCTACAGTCGACAAGGGTTACGCACGCATTGAGCTGCTGAATTGTCATGGCCGGCGCTCCATCCTGCCATCGCTGGCTGTATGCGCCAGTCGCGGACTGCACGCTATCGCGCACTGGAACGACCGGAACAACCTTTACCTGTCCTCAATCAACGCGCACGAGTCGACACCCGACCTCTGGCGCATACCGCGGCAGGCAGATGACCTGTCGCCTGCCACATCATTGGCCATCGTCTGCTCGGACTCCTGGCAGCCAATCGAAACGCTGGCGACCTCGCTTGCCGGCGACCATTCAGGGACGCGTATGGAGTCATGGTTGATATCGAACGACATGCAGGTACGCTATGACAGTACCATTCGTCACGGGTTGCGCATTGATCCGGATCTTATTCGCAGGCTGACAACAGCTGCCGATACCGTTCTCGTCGAGGCGACTGAACAGTCCCGACTCGGTGCTGGGGAGTCGTAATGAAGAGTCACGCACAACATGATCCGGAGCGCTTCTCCGCTCGCGCCGTTGATTGGCCGACATTCATTGTCAGCGGCGGTTTCCTGACCGCGTTCGTCGGCACCGCCATCGTTGATATCAATTTCTTGTCAGCTTCGGTCGATGGTGCATATGCGACCTCAGTCAGGTTATTCGGCGCTTACTGGCAAGTGTTGCTCCTGAGTACGTTCCTGGTCGGAATCTACGTCGCGCTATCCGGATCGGGCAGGGTGCGGCTGGGTAATCTTGCGCAGCCGGAAATAGGTACGTTCAAGTGGTTTGCCATCATCATGTGCACACTCTTGGCCGGTGGAGGTGTCTTTTTTGCTGCGGCGGAACCCATGGCGCATTTCACGTCCCCTCCACCGCTTTATGACGTTGCGGCGGAGACGCCCGCCGCTGTTTATCCTGCATTAGCCCAAAGCTATATGCATTGGGGGTTTCTTGCATGGGCAATCCTCGGCAGCCTGACGACTATTGTCTTCATGCATTTGCACTACGACAAAGGCCTGCCGCTGAAGCCACGCACGCTCTTATATCCAGTGTTTGGCGAACGGGCACTTCATGGCTGGTTTGGCGGTTTTGTTGACGCAGCATGTGTGGTGGCTGTTGTCGCCGGCACAGTCGGGCCCATTGGCTTTCTAGGCCTGCAAGTTAGCTATGGACTTAACGATCTTTTTGGTCTGCCAAACACCTATTTGACACAGTCGCTCATCATTCTCTTTCTGATCGCTGTTTACACGATTTCATCAGTATCGGGGATTCAACGCGGTATTCAATTGTTGAGCACTTTTAACGTGTTCCTTGCGCTGGCGCTAATGGTTTTCATGCTTTTCATGGGCCCGACGTCTTTCATTTTCGACAGCTACATTCACTCGACGGGGTTGTACCTGTCAAAATTTATTCCGATGGCGACGTTTCGTGCGGATACCGAATGGTTGAATCAATGGACAGTCTTCTTCTGGGGCTGGTTTCTTGGGTACGGTCCCCTAATGGCCATGTTTATCGCCAGAATCTCTAATGGTCGACGCATTCGCGAAATGATTATTGCCGTTTCGGTTGTCGCACCGATCGTAACAACATTCTGGTTTACGATCGTTGGCGGTTCCGGCGTTGCGTACGAATTGGCAAACCCTGGTGCCATCTCCATACCATTCGAAGGCTTTAACATGCCCGCCGCATTGCTTGCCATTACTCAGCAGCTACCACTCGGCTTTCTGGTGTCAGTGTTGTTCCTCATACTGACAACTGTTTTTGTCGCTACCACCGGTGATTCGATGACCTACACAATATCGATGGTGATGACCGGCACCGACGACCCCCCCACACTGCTACGCGTTTTCTGGGGTGTCATTATGGGCGTCGTCGCCATGATATTGATCTCGATCGGATCCGGCGGCATTAGCGCGTTGCAGTACTTTATAGTTGTTACCGCCGTTCCCGTGTCCTTGATATTACTGCCGTCACTGTGGACGGCGCCACGGATCGCCCGAGAGCTCGCGAAAAGGAGCCAACATTGAACGACGACCCGACAGCCGCCAGCGATGAACAGGACGCCGATCATAAAATCGGCGAGCACAATATTCAGTGGCTGGGTCTCGACATCCACAATCCGGTATTCGCCGTATCGGCAGTCCTCGTCATTCTATTTGTCATCAGCACGTTACTTTTTCTGGATGAGGCGGCCGGTGCATTTACGAATATGCGAGTCTGGATCACCTCCTCATTCGACTGGTTCTTCCTGATTGCCGCCAATATTTTCGTGTTGTTTTGTCTTGGCATTGCCGTATCGCGCCTCGGCAAGATACGCCTTGGCGGTCCCGACGCAAAGGCGCGCTACGGTTACCCGGGTTGGCTGGCCATGCTATTTGCCGCAGGTGTCGGCATCGGGCTGATGTTCTTTGGCGTACTCGAGCCTGTCACACACACGTTAAACCCACCGATCGGCGTAGATCCCGCAGACACTGACACGGCAAGGGCTGTCGGCATGTCTGCCGCAATTACGCACTGGGGACTGCAGGCCTGGGCCATCTATGCTGTCGTTGGCTTGTCTTTGGCCTTCTTTTGCTTCAACAAGGGACTGCCGCTAACTTTGCGTTCGGCCTTTTATCCACTCATCGGCAAACGCGTGTGGGGGCCATTCGGACATATCATCGATGTCACTGCTGTTCTCGCGACCTTGTTTGGGCTCGCCGTGTCGCTCGGCTATGGCGCGGAGCAGATTGCGGGTGGCCTCAACTACCTGTTTGACGTGCCCAGCAGCAATTCGACGAAGATCATACTTATCGTGGTGATTATCGGCATCGCGCTCGTATCCGTTTCTGCAGGCCTGGACAAGGGGGTCAAGCGCCTGAGCGAGTTGAATATGATCATGGCGACACTGTTGTTCCTGTTCGTGCTGATCGCGGGCCCGACCGTTGTGATTTTTGCGACCATGGGAAACGCTGTTGTCGACTACTTGTACTATCTGCCAGACCTCAGCAACTGGATTGGTCGTGAGGACACCGAGTTTCTGCACGGCTGGACGACGTTTTATTGGGCCTGGTGGATTTCCTGGTCGCCGTTCGTTGGTATGTTTATCGCCCGCGTTAGCTACGGTCGAACCGTGCGTGAATTCATAACCTGGGTACTCATCATTCCAACCATTATCGGCATTCTGTGGATGTCGACTTTCGGTGGAACCGCCCTCCACCAGCTGTTCGCGGACGGATATCTCGGCGTTGCTAACTCAGTGCCGGAACTTGCCCTGTTCAAGATGCTCGAACAACTTCCATTTGCTGGCATTGTATCGACCATCAGTGTGTTTCTGATTGCGATTTTCTTCGTAACATCCGCCGACTCGGGATCGCTGGTTATGGATATTATTACGGCAGGCGGCAAAATGGACGCGCCAGTACAACAACGTGTCTTCTGGTGCCTGCTGGCCGGATTGGTGGCCGCCGCTTTGATGCTCGGCGGCGGCATGGCATCGCTGCAAGCGCTGACCATATCCGTCGGACTGCCGTTCGGCGTTGTCTTGCTATTAATGTGCGTCGGGCTTGTGAAAGGAATGCTCGAGGAGTAGATCCTGTTGTTCTGCCCCCTTTCACTATCTCTCGCGATCGCACGGGCGGTGCCTTTGGCGATTAGCGCATGCAAAGGCACAGCATGGCAGCCCGCCTTCATTTGAAGAAGATTCCGGAGAAATCGGGGTCAAAAAGGAACCAAACTGCGTTTTAATACTGCTGGCCTTGATGCAAAAGAACGTTTTCCTGATCGGCAGGGTGTTTGGCCGATGCGTTGGAGCCGGTTCTGGTTACGGCGTCCATGGTTTTCACGGACAGCGGACTGCGTGAACCGTTCCGGCAGAAATCAAAGTTGCCGCGAGCAGGGTGCGACGCAGCACTACTGATTACCCCGTCGTAGCGCGCCACTATCCAGGATCATCTCAAAGCCCTGCATGTTGGCCGGGATAACCACGATACTGCCGTCATTATCTGCAAACCGGAGTAACGCCGTGTTGACCTCGTGCTGCAGGTACTCGGCCGTAAGACTTGAGTTGATAATGTTGTTTGCTTCGGCGATGCCCTTGGCACGCTCGATTTCGATCTCTGCATCTTCTTTCGCGATCTCAACCTGTACCTGCTTTGCTTCGAGACGTTTCTCGACTTCCACCGCATCGCGAATGGCTGCTTCGATGCTGGGATCCGTATTCAATGCCCGGACAACAACGCGCGTAATGATGATGTCACCGGGGTCCGAGTTGTTTAGCCGTCGCTGCAGTTCATCCAGTACCTCTGACTGCAGGAGTCCGCGTTGCTTGTGTAGTTGCCCAGGCTGTCGATCTGCGAAACCTGCTCGTATATGGCCGCGCGTGCTTCGCGTACGAGGAGTCCATACGCCGGCATGTAGATGCCGTCGGCGCCACGGGCCGCCGCCGCTGCGTACTTCACGAAAAGTTCGGAAACGCGATCCTTGGGCACCTGATAGAACACCGAGACGTCGAGATCTTTGAGCGACAGGTTATCGGCGGCCTTGGGTGTCAGATCGTTAATATCGATGGCGATTTCCTTGGCGCTGAACTCCATCGACTTGGTCAGGAATGGCATCTTGAAATTCAGGCCCTGGCCCTGTTCTTCGTGGTCGACCTTGCCGAGGGTACGTTCAACGGCAACGTTGCCGGTTTCTAGGGTGTAGGCGCTCATGAAGCCAACGACGCCAAAGACAATAGCGATAGCTATGATTCTGATCTGTATGGTATTTCTTACCTCTAATCTACGGATGTTTCCGCCCGTAAGGCGCGCCAGGTGACGTTTGAATTTGCCCGTCATATCGTGTCGTAGGATAGTGTAGGACACAGGTCATGTCACTCTTGGCCAAATGAATGCGGATGGCGACACATTCCCACAGGTGGATCGTTCCGGCGCAAGGTAAACGATTCAGGCGTACACTATCCGTGATGTGCATTTTGGAAACGGCGAGATGAAAAATCCTTTTTCGCTATTGACCGGATTTTCTGCGGAGTTACTGCGTCGCAAGGTCTATCCGGTCATCGTCGCTTACGCTTTGATGGCCTGGGTGCTGTTGCAGATCGGTGAAGTAACGTTCGAACCGCTGGGGTTTCCGGACTGGCTGATGACGGCGTTAGTCATCGTCGTCATCAGTGGGTTTCCTGTGGCTGCTGTACTTGCCTGGATGTTTGATATTGCTCCGTCGGGCATTCGCCGCGACGTATCGGACTCCCTGCAAAGAGACGGCGACGCACGGCCATCTGTCGCTGTGCTGCCGTTTGTGGACATGAGCCAGGAACAGGACCAGGCCTATTTTTGCGAGGGCGTTGCGGAAGAAATTCTTAATGCCCTGACACAGCTCGAATCGCTGCAGGTCGTCTCGCGCACGTCTTCGTTTCGATACGCCGGTTCGAAGGAAGATATACAGGCTATTGGAAGGAAACTGGATGCCAGCGCCATTCTCGAAGGCAGCGTTCGAAAATCCGGCGACAACCTCAGAGTCACCGCCCAGCTAGTCAAGGTTTCCGACGGATTCCACTTATGGTCGAAAACATTTGACCGCAAGTTTGAGGACGTGTTTTCGATCCAGGACGAAATTGCGACCTGCATAGGTGAGTCGCTGCTGGACACGCTCGTGCCGGTAACCACCACGACGTGCTGTGACGTGAAGGCGTACGACTTTTATCTCCGAGGAAAGCAGTTCCTGAATCGCTTTCGCAAGGTGGACCTGGAATTCGCCCGGCAAATGTTTGAACGATCGATTGAGAAGGACCCGGAATTCGCCGCGGCCTGGGCGGGTTATGCCGATAGCTATTCTCTGGCTGTCATGTATGCAGGTGCCACGCCGTCGTATCGCGAGAGCGCGCGACGCGCAAGTGAGCGGGCTCTCGAATTGCAGCCAGAGTCGGGAGAAGCACATGCGTCCGCTGGATTGGCGCATCTCGTCCGGGAGGAGTTCGAAGATGCCGAGCGTGAGTTTAACAAGGCGATCGAACTCAAACCTGACTTGTTCGAGGCGTTTTATTACTTCGGGCGTACCCGTTTTCACCAGGGCGACATGCAGACAGCGGCTGACTATTTTGCCAAAGCAGCTGCCGTAAATCCGGACGACTATCAGTCGCGACTCCTGCGCGTACAGATCCTGCGTGGTGAGGGCAATATAGATCAGGCGAAAGACGAGGCGCGCGAAGCAATCGAAGTTGTTGAGCGACATCTGGAGTGGCATCCGGATGATGTTCGAGCATTACATCTCGGCGCCGGGTCGCTGAGCCTGCTTGGACAGATTGAGCGTGCTGAAGACTGGTTGCAGCGAGCCGTTAAGATTGACCCCCAGGATCCAATCGTGCTCTATAACCTGGCCTGCAACTATTCGAATATGGGCAAAGTAGAGCGGGCGCTGGATTACCTTGCGCGAGCTGCCGAGGTTGGTGCTGTGAGCGCTGACTGGATGAAGAACGATAAAGACCTTGCGAACCTGCATGGCCACCCGCGCTATGCGGCACTCCTGAACCGAGTTTCGGATAAGCTGCAAGGCGCGCCAGCCGGCGTTTGAACTTGCGCGGCATATCGCCTCCTGGAATAAGGTACGATACCGGCCATGTCACTGTTCGCCGAGCTTAAACGCCGCAATGTCTTTCGCGTCGGTATCGCCTACGTTGTGCTTGCATGGATTATCCTTCAGGTTGGCGACACCATGGCTCCGGCCCTGCACCTTCCCGAGTGGATAAACTCCGCACTCGCGTTCTTTCTGATTCTCGGATTTCCACTGGCGATATTTTTTGCCTGGGCGTTCGAGATGACGCCCGAGGGCTTGAAACTCGAGAAAGAAGTCGACAGGGACTCGTCCATTACACCGGTGACGGGCCGCAAG
Organism: Chromatiales bacterium; assembly: GCA_024679535.1. Classification (GTDB taxonomy): domain Bacteria; phylum Pseudomonadota; class Gammaproteobacteria; order Steroidobacterales; family Woeseiaceae; genus UBA1847. Next base: position 4,255 of record JAIBDF010000026.1, on the reverse strand, counting down.
CTTGATCGTACGATCATCGTGATGCTCGTTGTGGCGCTTGGCTACTTCGTATGGCAGTCGCAGAAAGCGCCCGAGCAGGACATCGTCGAGACAGTAGCGGGGCAAGAGTCTATCGCGGTACTGCCGTTCCACAATATGAGTTCGGACGAAGAGCAGGAGTATTTTTCCGATGGGTTGACGGAAGAGTTACTTAACCTGCTGGCAAAGATTCCCGAGCTGAAGGTTACGTCGCGCACGTCGGCGTTTTTCTACAAAGGGAAGGACGTCAGGATATCCGACGTCGGGCGCGAATTGAATGTGGATCACGTACTCGAAGGAAGCGTTCGCAAGTCAGGGCAGAAAATCAGAATTACCGCACAGCTGATTGAGGCAGCAACAGACGCGCACCTCTGGTCCGAAACCTGGGATCGAGATCTCGACGACATCTTTGTCATCCAGGACGAGATTGCGAAGGCTGTTGTTGATGAATTGAGAGTGCAATTGTTGGGCGAGCTACCCCATGCACCGACAACGAACGGTGAAACCTACTCGCTGTTCCTGCAGGCACGGCACACGATTAACCAGCGTACTTATGAATCACTCGCGCGCGGCGAGGAGTTGGTCAAACAGGCAATAGAGATTGATCCCGGCTATGCACCGGCGTGGGTGCTCAAGGCGCATATTCATTCGCAACAGGGTGATGTGGGTGCGAGGCTGCCAAATGATGCGGCCCCGCTCGCACGTGCAGCGGTGAACAAGGCTCTCGAACTCGATCCGGATAATGGGGCGGCACATGCGTTGTCGGGCGACCTGATGGTGTCGTACGAGCGTAACTACAAAGGGGCCAAAGCGGCCTTTGAGCGTGCGCTGGAAATCGATCCATTCGATGTCGATACCTTGTACCAGGCAGGCGTCTATTACGCGTTTATTGGCGACTTCGAGGAAGGGCTTCGCATCGCATTGCTTACGCATGAACTTGATCCGTTGCATATGCCGAACCATTCAACATTGGGCTATATCTACAACATTATGGGCGACTACGATAAGGCGATTAAGATTCTCGAGAAACGTATCGAGATCGCGCCCGAGTCGTTTGGCAGTTACGCATACCTTGCCAGTTCCTACATGCTCAAGGGCAACTACAAGAAGGCAGTGGAATTGCTTCAGCAAGAGCGGCTGGATGGTTTCAAGTTCGCTGGCCTGGCAGCTACCTACTTTCTTATGGGTGATCAGAGCGCGTCGGACGAGGTGCTTGCAAAGCTGAAGTTGAAGCAAGAGCTCGGTTGGGATTGGCAGGTCGTGCAGGCCCATGCGGCAAGGGGCGAGTTCGACGAGGCGTTCGCTGCAATGGACGCTGCCTACGAGAACCGCGATTCAGGGTTGCAGTTGCTCCTGGGCGACCGCTTTATCGAACCGCTCCGCACTGATCCGCGCTACGATGCTATGGTCGACAAGCTGGGGCTTAGCATCCGCTAATCCGGAAATAGGACGAAAAAGTCCTTTCTTTTGAAGAAGTTTCTGTTACAGTCCGCCCCGTCTTGGCACACATCGGTCTGTGCCACTCACTCCGGAGCCGCGAATTCACGCGCTCGGAGTCACTTTTAAATTCCAGCCTGGACCGGACCGCAAGCCACGCGTTTATCGCATCTGGCACGTCGGATCAGGCGCCCCGGAGACAATCCAATGAAGTTTAACGAACTCGGCCTTTCGGCCGAATTGCTGCGTGCTGTCAAAGAGCAAGGCTATGAAACGCCGACGCCCATCCAGCGCGAAGCCATACCCCACATCCTTGCAGGCCACGACATTCTAGCTGGCGCCCAGACGGGCACCGGCAAAACGGCAGGCTTCACGCTGCCGTTGTTGCAGCTTCTCAAGAATCACGAATCCGGTCCGCGGCTTCCCCGCGCCCTGATTCTGACACCCACACGCGAACTTGCTGCGCAGGTTAACGAAAGTGTCCAGACCTACGGCAAGTACTGCCCGGTGCGGACGATGGAAATCTACGGTGGCGTCAGCGCGCGACCGCAGATTACAAAGATTCGGCGCGGCGTTGACGTCGTCATTGCTACGCCAGGTCGTCTACTCGATCACGTCCGGCAAGGAAACATAGACTTGTCGCGTGTCGAGATGTTCGTGCTCGATGAAGCCGATCGGATGCTCGACATGGGCTTCATCCGCGATATCAAGCAGATCATCAAGGAACTTAGGACAGACCGGCAGAATCTGCTGTTCTCGGCCACCTTCTCTAAGGAAATTCGTGATCTGGCGAATAATCTTCTCAACAATCCGGCTGAGATTCAGGTGGCCACGCGCAACACGACGGCTGACCGCGTCGAGCAGTTGGCGTATCCGGTCGACAAAGCTCGAAAGCGCGAGCTTTTGGCCGAGATGATCGGTCGCGGCAACTGGCAACAGGTACTCGTATTTACGCGCACCAAGCACGGCGCGAATCGCCTTGCGAAGCAACTGAACCAGGATGGCATTACGACGGACGCAATCCATGGAGGCAAAGGGCAGGGTGCGCGGACGAGAGCATTGCGCGACTTCAAGGCGGGTAAAGTTCGCGTTCTTGTTGCGACGGACATCGCAGCGCGCGGGCTCGATATTGAGCGCCTGCCGCACGTAGTGAACTACGAATTGCCACATGTCCCGGAAGATTACGTCCACCGCATCGGCCGCACCGCGCGAGCCGGTCAGGACGGCACGGCAGTGTCACTGGTATGCATCGATGAGAAAAAACTTCTCCAGGATATTGAGAAGTTGCTTAAGCGCGATATCAGGAAGGAGTACGTGCCGGGTTACGAAGTCGACACACGCATCAAGGCAGATCCGATTCAGAAAGGCAGGCAACGTCGGCAGGGTGGGCCGCGCCCAGCCGGCAAGAGCCCCGGAGGTGCCCGCCGACCCGCCAAGAACGTAGGCAAGAATCAGCGAAAACGTTTCTCGAAGTCCAGGCGTTCCAGCGCATCCTGAGTATGTTCGGCCTCCTTGCGAACCTCCCGCAGGAATAACAAACCGAACAGGTCACCCCTCAGGGCTTGTTATATTAGGATTAATTAATATATACTTAAGTAACTTCTAATATAATCAGCGGTTCTACACATGATTCGACTCACTACGTTTCTGGCGATTTTGGCTGTCGCCGCACCCGGATACGGCGCAGTGCCATTTGAAACGGCGACGGCCAGCTTTCAGGACGCCCCGCGAGAGCGGATCTGGGACGGTCGCGTTGAGGCGGTAAACCAGGCCACGGTTTCCGCCCAGACGTCCGGCCGGATCGCTGTATTGCCCTTCGACGTTAACGACTTCGTCGATGCGGGCGATGTCGTCATGCGTTTTACCGATCTCGAGCAAAAGGCAGCTCTGGATCGTGCGGAGGCGGCGTTCGAGGAAGCCCGTGCCCGCCTTGCGGAAGCACAGCAGGAGTTCGAGCGCTTCTCGCAAATGATTGAAAACAACAGTATTTCAAGGTCACAGTTCGACCAGTCGCGGGCCAACCGCGATGCTGCCCAGGCGCGGCTGAACTCTGCGAGCTCCGGCGTTGAAACCGCCAGGGAGCAGCTCGAATACACAGTGGTACGTGCACCCTATGCGGGCATCGTCTCGAAGCGTCATGTCCAGCTAGGTGAGCTGGTCTCTCCGGGTCAGCCGTTGATTTCCGGGCTCTCCCTGCAGCAGCTGCGTGTAAACGTCGATGTGCCGCAGAGCATGTTTCATTCAGTTCGCACGATCGGCAAAGCCTACGCTTACATTGACGGCGAACGTATCGAGGCAGCCAGCATGACCTTCTTTCCGGTGGCTGACGCCGCCGCGAATACGTTTCGAGTGCGTGTGAACCTTCCAGACGGCGCGGCGACCCTGTATCCCGGCATGTTTATCAAAGTCGGATTCGTCGTTGGCGAAACGAAGCGCCTGCTTGTGCCTGCCGAGGCCGTTGTGCGGCGCAGTGAACTCACTGCTGTCTATGTAACCGACGGTGACAACGTCTCCCTGCGACAGGTGCGGCTGGGCCGAGCCTATGGCGAGTCGATCGAGATACTCGCTGGGCTCTCGGAGGACGAGTCCGTAGCGATCGACCCGATCCGCGCCGGCATCTGGCTTAAAGAGCAGGCGCAGTAGGTTATGTCCACGGAGCAGAAGCTCGGTTTTTCCGGGGCGCTTGCCCAGCGCTTCCAGAACTCGAAGATAACGCCGTTGCTCGCGCTGACCGGCCTGCTGTTGGGGCTATTCGCCGTCGCGGTGACGCCGCGAGAAGAAGAGCCGCAAATCAATGTGA
>JAIBDF010000151.1 GCA_024679535.1 Chromatiales bacterium | reverse complement strand
TGCGGGAGCACCCGCACAGGAATTACCTCGCGGCATGGCATTAGTGCTTCTTGATTCGAGCGGCTACGAGAGCGAGAAGCGCCGTGCTGCGAGGTTTTATACTGCCACCGAAAAGTACACCCTTCGTTTTCAAAGCGACGGCAGTTCCAATGGCATCAGAGCCCGGCTGGGGCCCGAGGACGGTGGCTATGTTGTCGCCGTCGACTGGTTACTTAGTCGGGTGACCATCAGCAGGGCCAGGAACGATGTGTCCTAGAAAACGAAGTCGCGGCTATACCCTGGTCGAGGTTCTCGTTGCCTTCATGATTATGGCGCTCGCACTGACCGTCTTGCTGCGTATTTTTGCGAGCGGCGTGCGCAACGTGTCTGTTTCATCGGAGTATGCGCAGGCGGTTTTGATCGGCGAGTCCCGGCTCGCGACCGCCGGCATCGATGCCACGCTTGCGCCCGGCGAGACCAGTGGTGTGGATGGCGAAAATTTTCAGTGGACCCGCCGCGTTGTCAATTACGAACCGTCGGCCAACTACTCCACGCACGTCAAGGGCACGCGCGCCTATTACGTGACGGTGACTGTCACCTGGCCGAACGGCGATAGCGAACGCAGCATCGATCTCAGCACGATCAAGCTGTTGCACGACGAGAGTGGCTCATGAATCGTCGCGCATACGCTCAAACATGCAATCGCATCCGCGGCTTCACGCTCGTCGAACTGCTGGTCGCGATCATGATCCTGACCTTGTTCATGACCGCTTCGATGGGCGCCGTGCGCATCGCAAGCCGCAGCTGGGCAGCGGGCCAGGACCGCGCGGACGCGACCGAGGAGATGCGTGCAACAGCGGATTTTCTCCGGCGCCAGTTTGCACAGCTGCCCAACCTGACGGTGGGTGAGGGCGACGAGCAGCGCCTGACCTTCGCCGCCAATGAAAAGTGGGTGCGTTTTGTTGCACCGGCGCCGCAGTATTCGCACGGTGCCGGGCTCATGACTTATGTCCTCGCTGCGGAAGTTATAGACACGCGTCATGCGCTGACCTTGCGCTACGCTCCGTTCAATCCAGGCAGTGACGAGATCAACGCCGATTATTTCAGCGAGCCCATGATTCTCGCTACCGGCTTCGAGGGAATCGGCTTCCAGTATTACGGCGCGCCGACCGATGACGATGAGGTCACCTGGCAGACAATCTGGCAGGACGACGCCGACTATTATCCCTCCGCAATTTTCATCCGTACGCGGGCCGAGCCCGACGGTGATGGTTGGCCGGATCTCGTGTTCGAACTGCACAGCGGTGATTCGTCATGAAGCGCCGGCAGCAAGGCATGGCGCTGATCGTCGTCCTGTGGCTGATCGTGCTGCTCAGTGTCATGGCGGCAGGCCACTCCAAGAATGTCCATACTGACACGCAGTTGGCGTCGCGCCAGGTACAGGTCGCGCAAGCCCGCGGACTTGCCGAGGCGGGTATCAACCACGTAATTCTCGAGATGCTCGCGGACGATTCGACGTACGAGATTCCAATCGATGGCACGGCGTTCCCCGTCCAGGTGTACGACACGCAGGTCACGCTGGCGGTGCGCAAGACGGATGGTCTTGTTGACCTGAATGCCGCCGGCCCGGATCTGCTTGATGCACTGCTCGAGGCGTGTGGCGTGGAAGACGGACGCCGCCCCCAGCTCATCGACGCAATACTCGACTGGCGGGACGGCGATGATTTGACGCATCTGAATGGCATCGAGGACAAGGACTACCTCGCGGCGGGCCTGCCCTGGACCTCGCGTGACGACAGCTTTGAAGCCATCGACGAACTCAAGTATCTGCCGGGCGTCGACCAGGGGCTTTTCGAGCGCATGGCGCCACTCGTCACCGTGCATTCGGGCAGTGCGCGTCTCGATCTCGCCAATGCGCCGCCGATCCTGGTTGCCACCGTGGGCCGTGATGAAATCGGTGGCGCGACGCTGCGCAGTGGTGGGGCAGCGGCCGCAAATCCCCGCAACCGGCAACTTGGCACGTTTCATATTTATGCCAGTGTGGCGGCAGGGTCTGGCACCGTGGCATCGATCGAGGCTGTCGTATCAACCTCGCGTTCAGCCGGCAAGCCCGTTACGATTCATGAGTGGCGCGAGCCACCCAGGCAGGTGCTTCCACCGCTGGCAGGAGTTGGAGGGTGAACGTGGACGTAAGACGGTCTTTGCATCCGTTGCGCATTCGTTATGCGGCACCGTTGCTGAGTCGTGTGCGGGCGTTCTGGTCGTGGTGGAGCGGCGAACTGTTCGAATTGCTGCCCGAGAATATGCAGACGGCGATCTTGCAACGCCAGCAGAAGCTGTACGTCGAGGTTGATGATGGCAAGCTCCTGATGAGTCTAGGCAATCATGCCGCGCAGCGAGAGGTATTGCGGCTCCCGTTCGACGCGCCGGACGTCGAAGCTGCCGACATACCGCGCGAAGCTCAGCAGACGATACTGCTTTTGCCCGCTGGCAAGGTGCTGTCGAAGCACATTAGCCTGCCGGCCGCCGCCGAGGAGAACCTCCGCGAAGTACTGGGGTTCGAGATGGACCTGCACACGCCGTTTGAGGCATCCGAGGTCTACTACGACTTCACGATCGTCGGACGCGACAGCGAGCGTGAGGAACTGACGGTCGATCTCGTCTATGCGCCCAGGGACGCGGTAGAGACACTCGTCGAAGGAGCGACGTCACTTGGCCTGAAGACGGACATCGTTACGTGCCGGCACCGCGACAACAACAACCTGCAGACGGTCAACCTGCTGCCGCTGGATATGCGCCGGGCGAAACGACTCGAGATAAAAAATCTCAACCTGGCGTTGACCGCGTTGCTGGCAGTCTTGATCGTTGCGGCGATTACGATCCCGTTGGTGCAGAAGAATCGCGCTATCGAGGCAATCGAGGCACAGGTGCAGGTCGCGGCGACGGAAGCGCGTGAAGGCAGCCAGCTGCGACAGGACCTCGAAAGGATGGCGGAAGCGTCGCGATTCCTGGTCGAAAAGAAAGCTGCAGAAACCCTGATCGTCGAGTTGATCGACGAGATCAGCCGCATACTTCCCGATCACACCTGGGTCTCCAGGGTGGATTTATCGGCTAGCGAACTTCAGCTGCAGGGGCAGTCGTCGGCCTCGGCGTCGCTGATTGCAACCATTGAGTCGTCGCCATGGTTCGAGAATGTGCGCTTCCGCTCGCCGGTCGTGCAGATTTCCGGCACTGATAATGACCGTTTTCAAATCTCCGCCGACGTTGTAAAGGTACAGCCACAATGAGTGCCAGTCTCGATAAAAACCGGCATCGGCAGGTGGCCGTCGGGTTACTTGTTCTATTCGTTCTTGCTTTGTTGAGCATCACGGTATTGCCAATCTGGGCCGCCAATTCATCGCGCCAGGCCAAGCTCGCAGATGGCATGGAACGACTGCAGCGTTATGAGCGGATTGCGGCGCGCGACGAGGAACTCTTACCGCAATACGAGGCGTTGATCCGCCAGCAGAAATCGGCGGGCAATCATCTGCGCAGCGATGCTCCTGACGTGGCGGGCGCGGAACTACAGCGGCTGGTTAAAACCATAACCGCCGCAAACAGCGCGCGGATCGTCAGCACACAAATTTTGCCGTTCGCCGAGGAGCAGGGATTCGTTCGTGTAGCCCTTAAGGTACGGGTGCGCGGCACACTGCCGGCGATCCTGAAGTCCTTTTACGACATCGAGACAGACGATGTTGACATGTTTCTTGACAGCGTCTCTTTGCGCGACAACATGATTGGTCGTTCAGAGCCCCACGTCCGACAGATGGATGCGGAGTTCGACCTCATTGCCTACATGCCGGAGACGTCGTGATGAGGATGATTTACCGGATAAGTCGGTCAACACAGGCGCTCGTCGCCGCGAATATGGTCGTAGCGCTTCTGGTTACGCTGCAGTTGCTCTACCCGGCGACCGCGAGCGTGGTAAGCGATGCGCCGCCAGACAGCAACGCCGCAGCCTTGCCGGATTTCGGCGACACCGGTTTGAATCCACCGGTGATGGGCCAGTTCGTGGATATGGTCGAGCGGCCGCTCTTCTACATCGAACGCCGACTACCCAAACCTCCGGCAGCACAAGCGGCGGCGCCTGCACCGCTGCGCCTGAAGCTCGAGGGTGTGGCGATCGCGAACGGATCGCGCGTCGCTGTTTTACGGAATCCCAATGGAAACAGTCTGATGCAGCTCGAGGAAGGCGGCACGCACGACGGCTGGACGCTCGAAACGGTCGATTCGACGTCGGCGAGATTCAAACGCGGCGAGCAAGTGACCGAATTGCTTCTTGATCCTGCGTCCGGGGGGCGCCGCTGATCGCGGCAGTGTAAGGCTTATCCAAACCGGGGTAATCAGTCGCTTAGGTGGCGGTTATCCAGTTCCCGGTACGCTGCCTGGAATTCGCGCTGCAGAAGCGCAACCGTGGTCAATATCGTGCTCTCACTGTCGGAAGCCTCAGAGTCAATCGTCTCAAGCCGGTCACATTGAGCAGCCATGCGTTCGGCGCCAATCTGGCGACAAAGACCCAGCAAACGATGTGCCTGGCGTCGCACGGACCGTAGATCGTTATCCCTGGCGGCAGCTTCGAGCTCTTGAATCCATGCCGGCACCCGGCTCAGGAACTGGTCAGCCAACTCACTGAACAGATCGCCATTTCTGGAAAGACCAATCTTCTTGAGCTCCTCGATTATGGTCATATCGAGTACTTCGTCGCCGTTAGACACCCTGCGCGAGCCAACCGTGCCGGCCGCTTTTAGAATTTCGCCAGATCTCGTGTTGTGTAAAACGCGTTGTAATGAAGCTGCGATGTCTTCTATGAAAACGGGTTTGCTCAGGAAATCATCTACACCCGCATCGAATGCTTTCTTCTGGTCGTGTGCCATGACCTTCGCCGTCAAGGCGATGATAGGTGTATGCTTGGCGTCGCCTTCGCGCGCTCGAATAGCACGCGTCGCTGCGTTGCCACTCATGCCGGGCATTTGCGAGTCGATCAATATCGCAGCGTAGTCTTCCTTCTCGCTGGCGTCGATGGCCTGCTCTCCATTTGCGGCCAGATCGACCAGGAAACCAAGCTGCTCGAGCATCCGCTGTGCCACGAACTGATTGACTTCATTATCATCGACCACCAGTACTTTAAGGCACGGCAAGGAGTCCGCATTTTCAGTGCGGGACTCGTTTAGCACATGTCGCGGCCCTAGTTGTCGAGCTTCAGCTATTGCCTCCGCGGCTGTCTCATCGCTTCTCTGGAGAGTGACTGTGAACCAGAACCGGCTGCCAGCACCGGGCTTACTATCCACCCCGATTACACCGCCCATCAGAGTTGCGAGTTCTTTTGATATGGCAAGACCGAGGCCGGTACCGCCGTATTTACGTGTGTCCGACTCGTCCACCTGGCTGAACTGACGGAACAATTTATCCTGCGCCGTCTCTTCTATGCCGATGCCGCAGTCCTTGACGCTGATCCTGAGTTCGACATTCGGGCCATTGTTGGAGTGCGCGTCGGCAAGCTCGCAAGTCACGCTGATATCACCGTCTTGGGAAAACTTGATTCCATTGCTCACCAGGTTGGCGATGATCTGCCCAAGGCGAACCGGGTCACCACGCACAGCATCGGGAACGTCATTCGCAATGAAGTAGCTCAATGTCAGGTTCTTTCGTTGTGCCTCAGCCGAGAAAAGCCGCGTAACCTCAGCGAGCGACCCCTGCACGGAGAAGTCCACTTTTTCGAGGATGATCTTGCCTGCCTCGATCTTGGAGAAATCCAGCACCGAGTTGATGATTGTGAGGAGCGACATGCCGGATGAATGCATAACCTCGGCGTACTCGAGTTGCTCGTCGCTCAGGTCCGTGCGTAGCAACAGGCTCGCCATACCAATCACGCCGTTCATCGGCGTGCGAATTTCGTGACTCATGTTGGCAAGGAACTGGCTCTTGGCGTCGCTTGCGGCGTTCGCCTTGTCGCGGGCAACCGCGAGTTCCTTGTTCCGTTGCACCGCCTCGGCCTCCCGGGCAGTCAATTCCTTCGTGCGATCGACGACCATCGCCTCAAGAACAGCGGCACGCTCGTCGAGTTCCTTGCGGTTACGAACGACGAGCAATGCGATGAATACAAACGAGACGATCAGGATGCCGATGATCAGGGCATTGACCCAAAACACCTTGCGCTGATCTGCCGCAATGACCGCGTCGATCTGAGCGCCGATGCCGCGAGACAGATCGAGAATTTCGTGAAATACGGCATCGAATTGCTGGTCCAGCTCACCGCCGATAATGCCCGTCGTGTCCTTCCCCTCCCAGCGAGAAACGACCAGTCGATCCAGTTCTGCCACCTGCAGCTTCAGTTCAACGAGGAGCTCGCGAGCTTCCGGCAAAGGGTCGATCTCACCCAGGCTCGAGTCGCGGCCGTTTATTGCCGCGTCGATCAGTTCCTGTGCGTCACGGATTCGGCTCCGCACATCACGCTCAATTGCGATAGAGGTGTCCCCGCCCAGAGCCTCCTCGAACCACAGGTGCGCCGTGGCGATTTCCTGCTGTACGTACTGATTGAACTGGATCTGGCGCGTGTTGCGCTCCAGGTCCTGTTTCGTGAGGTATTGCGAGTAAATGACCAGGGAAATAGCACTGAGGCCGATCAACGTGATTCCCGTTATCAGCGACTTTAAGGAAAAATAACGCGTGCTCAGTGGCATCTATTTTTATTCTTTTATGATTTTCTTGAGCGGAAGACGCTTGGTCATCGACACCGAAGTCTATTATCTATAAGTACTACAGAAATCAACATATTACAATAGGTACTTTCGGAGCGAGTTAACATACTTCTGAAAGCATTCGAGGCTCATTTAGCCAACAGCGAATGCGTGGCTGGAATGAAGATGGCGTCGGCGGGACCAGGCTTCTGCCTGCGGCGAACAGGAGTTTTAGCTAACTCCGGAACTGCGGAGGACCAGAGTGGTGCCTAAGCCCACTATCG
>JAIBDF010000054.1 GCA_024679535.1 Chromatiales bacterium | reverse complement strand
CGGGAAGAGTATTTGCGGCTAGAATCAGAGCCGTTTTATGCAGAGCTCCTGGCATTCTCGAGGGAATTCAGCCGGCGATGCCAAGCCGGTAGTGTGTCTGCCGACCGCTATAGCCAGAAGTGGGTCAAGGACCCATTTTTGCAATGGAGTCGGCGGTGGGAATACGTATACGCGGCGCAGCGACTGCTGGGGTGGGCCGCGGACAGGCAGGGTCCGCTGAAAGTGATCGACGCAGGGTCGGGCTTCACGTTTTTCCCGTTCCACCTGTTGCAGGCCAATACCAAGCTGGAGATCCAGTGTTTTGATGCGGATCCGACTGCGGGAGAGGCGCTGCAGGACGCAGTCGATCTGTTCGATGCAAGTCCAGGGTTTTACCTGGAAGACCTAGAAAACCTGGGCCAGGATGACGAGACGTACGATGCGGTTTACAGCGTGTCCGTGATCGAGCACACGCAGAACCCGCAAAAGGTCGTCGACGAGATCTACCGGGTCCTGAAACCAGGTGGGGTATTCATCTGCACGTTCGATATTTCGTTCGAGTCCCGGAGTCCGATGTACACGCGCCATGTCGAGACACTCGTGAACCACATTGTTTCGATGTTCGATGTTCCGTCGGTTATGGAGCTGATTTCGTTCGAGTCGTTACCCGAAAATTCTGATATCGTGACGACTCAATGGGATGCCGAAGTCGTCAGAACGGGACTGCCATGGCGGCAGCCGTTGCTCGTCTGGGCTTACGACGCATTGCGCGGCCGGTTTAGAAGGACCCTGTACCGGCCGATGACATTCTGCTGTCTGACGGCCACCAGAAAACAAGACTAATTCGGGCTATTCGGGCATCGCTTAGCGCGTGAAATGGTCCTCAAGCACCTGCGCTACGCAACAAGTCAGCCGCTTGCCCGTCTCGATGTGCAGGAACTCATTGGGTCCGTGCGCGTTCGACTTCGGACCCAGCAGCCCTGTAATCAAAAACTGCGCTTTTGGGAAGCGTTCTCCCAGCATGCCCATGAACGGAATCGTGCCACCCGTACCCATGTACATCGATGGTTTGCTAAAGAAAGCATCGGATGCTTTATGCATGGAGGCCTCCAGCCATGGCGCAACTTCGGGCGCATTCCAACCTGCCATACTTGAGTCGGCGTCAAACTCGACCTTTACGAGTGGCGGTGTATCGGCCTCGAGTATCGCTTTGACGGCAACGGCCGCGTCGTCGGCTTTGACCGTTGGCGGCAGGCGAAACGACAGCTTCAGGACCGTGTAGGGCAGCAAGACGTTGCCGGCGTTTACAAGCTCCGGCATGCCCTCCTGGCCGGTAATCGCCAGCGTCGGTCGCCACGTATTGTTGAGCAGCAGTTCTGAATGCGACTCCGATGGTTGCGGGTTCTCGACGGCCCACGGGAATTTCTCGTAGACGAGATCCTGCAGAGTTTCGGCAGCGAGCCTGGCCTGCTCCATGCGCTGCTCCGGAATATCTGCGTGCAGAGCCTCAGTCTTGATCTGACCGCTGTCTTCGTCTTCGATGCGGCTGAGTAGCTGCCGTGCTACGCGGAAACTCGACGGTACAACGCCACTGGCTGTTCCGGAGTGCACGCCTTCAGTCAACGAGTCAACGCGCAGCGTACCCGTCAGGTTGCCGCGCAGTGACGTGGTGCACCAGAGCTGGTCGTAATTGCCGCATTCGGCATCGAGGCAGACGACGAGATCGGGCGAGCCAATGCGATCTTCCAGCAGGTCGATGTAGTAGGGCAGGTCAAAGCTGCCACTCTCCTCGCAACCCTCGACGAGCACAACGCAATGTGCGTGCGGGATGCCTTGTTCCTGCAGGGCGCGAATGGCGGTCAGCGAACCGAACACGGCGTAGCCATCATCGGCGCCGCCACGGCCGTACAACTTGCCGTCCTTAATGACAGGCGTCCACGGGTCGAGATCGTCATCCCAGCCGCTGAACTCTGGCTGCTTGTCGTAGTGACCGTACAGCAACACGACCTCGTCCGATTGTCCGGGGATATCGATGAACAGGAGCGGCGTGCGGCCTTCGATGCGCACGACCTCGATCGTCATGTCCCTGATCGGTTGCGTTTTGCACCAGGCCTCGAGCATCGCCACGGCGGTTTCCATGTGGCCATGCTTCTCCCAGTCGGGATCGAAGTGCGGCGACTTGTTCGGAACCTTAATGTATTCGGAGATCTCTGGAATGATCGAGTCATCCCACATCGTGTTGACGAAGTCAGCGGCTTTTTTATTGTCCATGTTGTTGTCTTATTTCTCTGTCAGGGATCGAATCAGGGTCTTGGTCATGCGCTCGGTTGTGATGAAGCGCCAGTTGTAGTCGTCGTGGTACTTGGCGAGCGGATTTGCCGCCACAATCTGTTCTGCATCCATGCCCTTGTCTACAAGTGCTTTCACAAGACTTGCGGCGTCCTTGAGCATAGCAAGGTCCTGCTGAAGCTCGGCCCGCGTGCCGAGGGGCCCGTGTCCGGATATGAATTTCGTCTCGTCATTCGACATGTCAATCAGCCGCTCCATGCCAGCGATAAAGCCGGCCACATTGCCGCCGTTGTCGAGGTCGATATACGGGAAGATGCCACGAAACACGAGGTCGCCCGGTGCTATGACATTTGCCTCACGGAACAGGATGGCGGCATCGCCGTCGGTGTGTGCCGAAGGAATGTGGAAGACGAAGGCTTCCTGACCATTGATATGGAACGTGACGTTGTCCGAGAACGTGATGACGGGCAGGGCGCCCGGACCCGTGTTGAGTTCAGCGTCGTCCAGCATGCGTTTGCGGATGTTGTCGTGGGCAACGATGAGTGCGCCCGATTCAGCCAGGGTCTGATTCGCGCCAACATGGTCGGCGTGAACGTGTGTATTGATGACAAAGTCCACCGGGCGCCCCGCAAGCGCCTCGGCCTTTTCGACAACGGCATCGCCGCGTTGGCGCATTGAGTCGTCAATCATCACGACGTAGTCATCGCCAACCAGCAGCCCGACACCGCCGATCGTGTGCAGCATGAAGATGCCAGGAGCGACTTCGGTGTGCTCGATCGGCTCAGGCGGCTCTTGTGCCAGCGCCATTGGCGCAAGCAGGATCGCCAGAAGGGCAAACAGTTTCATCGCTGTCTCCTGAAATACGGGACCGCGATTGTAGCCCAATTTGCCTTACTGGCGGCCCGGGAACGAGAACTGAGCCTTCTCGCGGACGCCACCCGAGGGCCAGCGCTGCGTAATCGTCTTGCGGCGCGTGTAAAAACGTACGCTGTCCGGGCCGTAGGCGTACAGGTCGCCGAACAGGGACCGCTTCCAGCCACCGAAGCTGTGGTAGGCGACCGGCACCGGCAGCGGCACGTTGATCCCGACCATGCCGACCTTGATGTTATCCGCGAAGTAGCGGGCCGCTTCGCCGTCACGCGTGAAGATGCAGGTGCCGTTGCCATACTCATGATCGTCGATGAGCTGCATGGCCTGTTCCTCGGATTCGGCGCGCACGACGCACAAGACCGGGCCGAAAATCTCTTCCTGGTAGATCCGCATGTCAGCCGTGACGTTGTCGAACAGGCAGGGGCCGAGGAAGAAGCCGTTCTCATGCCCGTCAACAACCAGGCCGCGGCCATCGGCAACGAGATCGGCACCTTCTTCGACGCCGAGATCGACGTAGCCTTTGACCTTCTCGAAATGCGGCTCCGTGATTAGCGGGCCCATGTGATTCGTGTCGTCGGTACCCGGGCCCACCTTGAGTTCGTCGATTTGGGCTTTGAGTTTGGTAACGACCGTTTCGGCCGTCTCGTCGCCAACGCAAACGGCAACCGAGATCGCCATGCAACGTTCGCCGCAGGAGCCAAAGGCGGCGCCCATGAGTGCACTGACGGCGTTATCGACGTCGGCGTCCGGCATGACGATCGCATGGTTCTTGGCACCGCCCAATGCTTGCACACGCTTGCCGTTGGCCGTACCCGTCGAGTAAATGTATTCAGCAATCGGCGTCGAACCGACGAAGCTGACTGCCTGGACACGCTCGTCATTGAGCAGGGTGTCGACCGCTTCCTTGTCGCCGTTGACAAGATTGAAAACGCCGTCGGGCAGGCCCGCTTCCTGCAACAGGCGTGCGACGACCATCGGCGCGGTCGGGTCTTTCTCCGAGGGCTTCAGGACAAACGTGTTTCCGCAGGCTATGGCCATGGGGTACATCCACATGGGCACCATCGCCGGAAAGTTGAACGGCGTTATGCCGGCGACGACACCGAGGGGCTGGTGGTCTGACCAACTGTCGATACCCGGACCGACGTTGCGCGAGTACTCGCCCTTGAGCAGTTCGGGAATGCCGCAGGCATAGTCGACCACCTCGACACCGCGACCGAATTCGCCCATGGCATCGTCGAAGACCTTGCCATGCTCATCTGTGATAGCGGCCGCAATTTCATCCGCATTTTCCTCGAGCAGCTGCTTGAACCGAAACATGATCCGCGCGCGCTTCGCAGGCGGCGTGTCACGCCATGCCGGAAACGCAGCTTCGGCCGCCGCAATCGCGTCCTCGACGGTGGCTTTCGATGCCATGGCAACGTGCCGGGCAAGTTCACCCGTGGCGGGGTTGTAGACCGGGGCGGGTCGGTTATCGTCAGCGACGTCCACGCCGTTGATGAGGTGTCCAATTATATTGCTCATTCCAAGGTATCCATTACGCGGCGGACGGCTTCAAATGACTGCGTCATCTCATCAGGGTCCGAATTGAGGAAAGGGGAGAACTGCAGCGTGTCCATGCCGGCACGGATGACGATGTTCTCATCCCAGTAGCACTTCTTGTGCGCTTCGGCACCACGTGCGCCAACGGCGCCGTCACGCGGCGCCATTTCGATGGAGCCCATCAGGCCGAAGTTGCGCACGTCGATCACGTGCTTGTGGTCTGCAAATGAGTGCAGCAGGTCTTCGAATGGCGTCTCGAGCGCTTGCGACTGTTCGAACGTGCCCTCGTCGTCATACACATCCATCGTCGCGAGCCCTGCCGCGGCCGCGACCGGGTGACCCGAATAGGTGTAGCCGTGAAACAGTTCGATCATGTGTGCCGGCCCCTGCATGAATGCGTTGTAGATTGTGTCGCGGACGAGCACCGCGCCCATCGGAACGACACCGTTGGTCAGGCCCTTGGCTGTCGTGATGATGTCGGGTGTGACGCCAAAGCGCTGTGCGCCGAATCCATGGCCCAATCGTCCGAATGCAGCGATCACTTCGTCGAAAATCAGCAGGATGCCGTGCTCGTCACAGATTTCACGCAGACGCTCAAGGTAGCCGGCAGGCGGCGGAATAACGCCCGCCGAACCGGCCACGGGTTCGACGATGACGGCGGCAATATTGCTGCCATCGTGCAGCGCACACAGTCGGGCCAGATCGTCAGCCAGTTCAACACCATATTCGGGAAGACCGCGCGAAAACGCATTGCGTTCGATGTCGAGCGTGTGCCGGAGATGATCGACGCCCGGAATCAGCGCCGCACTGAATACCTTGCGATTGGGAACGATACCGCCCACCGACATGCCGCCAAAGTTCACACCGTGGTAACCCTTCTCGCGGCCAATGAGGCGGGTGCGATTGCCCTCGCCGCGGGCACGGTGATAGCCCAGCGCAATCTTCAGCGCCGTATCGACTGATTCCGAGCCGGAGTTGGTGAAGAAGCAGTGATTTATGCCCTCGGGCGCCATGCTCGTGACGCGTTCGGCGAGTCGCAACGCCTTGTCGTTCGTCACCTGGAAACCCATGCAGTAATCGAGTTTTGCAACCTGCTCCTGCACGGCCTCGACAATCTTCGGGTGGCAATGGCCGACGCCGGACGTCCAAAGACCGGAGAACGTGTCATACAGGCGGGTGCCGTCATCGGTGGTGTACCAATGTCCTGAGGCTCCCGAGATGACGCGAGGCTGCTTATTGAAATCGCGGTTTGCGGTGAACGGCATCCAGTAGGGATTTTCGACTGCGGCATTCATGAAATGCATCTCCGGGCTAATCAGATGGAACCGACTGAAGTTTACGCCCGATACCTGATGTTAAACAATCTGTTAGATGAAAATACTTAAGCTATTGATTTATCTAAGATCGAGAGTCAAAATGTTTAGTAAGATAAACACTTCATTCGGGGAAAGTCTATGGATCAGGAAATCGGCCGTCGCCTGCGCCGGATCCGTGAGCAATTGGGAATTTCGCAGCGGCAACTCGCGCGCCAGTCCGGTGTGGCCAACGCCACGATTTCCCAGGTTGAGGCGGGCAAGATTAATCCGACGGTGAGCATGCTCAAGAAGGTGCTTGACGGCATCCCGATAAGTCTCGGCGCCTTCTTTGCCGACAATCAGCAGCCGCAGAAACGACTGTTCTTCCGCTCCGGGGAGTTGATTGAGATTGCGGAGGGCGGCGTGTCGTACCGGCAGGTGGGTGCCAACCTCGCGGATAAATCCATTCAGCTACTTAAAGAATGCTATCAGCCGGGCGCCGGAACCGGGCGCCATGAACTTACGCACGAGGGCGAGGAGTGCGGGATCATTCTGAGCGGTCGCCTCGAGGTTACTGTTGGCGATGATGTGGCTGTGCTCGGGCAGGGCGACGCGTACTACTTCAAGAGCAGCCTGCCGCACCAGTTCAGAAATATCGGGAATGAGCCGTGCGAGCTGATTTCCGCCTGCTCGCCACCGAGCTTCTAGCTACCACTAAGTCGGTACACGCCAGAGGCCAAAAACGTGCAATCCTCGCTGGCAAATGAGCATCCAATGGTGGCAAAGTAGCGGCCTCGGATTTATTCGGACAACCACCACCATGAAGCCTTTTGGCACAGAATTTTGCGATCATATCGCGATCGCAACTTACGCTGATCGCGCGTGGAGCGCGCCGTCGATCGAACCCCTGGCACCACTGCCCATGCACCCGGCAGCGCATGTATTTCACTATGCGAGCACCTGCTTCGAAGGCTTCAAGGCCTATCGATGGAGTGATGGCAAAGGCCGCATTTTCCGCCTGCACGACCACGTGGCGAGAATGCAGCGAAGCGCGGCGTCGCTGCGATTGCCCATTCCCGACGCGGATTTGTTGGCCGGCATGGTCATCGACGCCGTCCATAAGAACCTTGCTGATATACCGGAACCGCCGGCGTCGTTGTACTTGCGTCCGACGTTGATTGGCACCGTCCAGAATATTGGCGCGGCGGCAGCGCCATCCCCGGAGGCCACGTTGTTTGTACTGTGCTCGCCGGTTGGCGATTATTTTGCGGGTGGTGCCGCAGCGTTGAAGTTGTTGGTGGAAGACAAGAAAGCGCGCACGACGGAGCAGCTTGGCAGTACAAAGACAGGCGGTAACTATGCCGCTGCACTGGGCCCGATACTGGACGCAAAAGAGAAATACGGTGTCGACCAGGTCCTGTTTTGCCCGAACGGCGATGTTCAGGAAACCGGCGCGGCCAATTTCCTGTTAATCAGCGACGACGAGATTATCACCAAGTCGCTGGACTCGACGTTCCTGCACGGCATGACCCGGGATTCGATCCTGAAGCTTGGCGCGGAGCTTGGGTACACCATTTCCGAGCGTCAGTTTACGGTCGACGAGCTTCTTGAAAAAGTGAAGACCTATGAGGCTTGCCTTTCGGGTACGGCCGCAACGCTGTCACCGGTTGGCGTGCTGGTTCACAACGGCGAGGAAATAGTGGTCCGGGACGGACAGCCGGGTCCTAACCGGAAGAAACTCCAGACCGCCCTACAAAACATCCAGTACGGACTCGAACCCGACACGCACGACTGGTTGACTGAAGTCGGCTGATTAAACGTTCAGGAGCGCAAAGGGGCCCCGGGGAAAGCATCCCCTCACACGCCTTCGGCTATGGATTCGGGGATGCTTTCCCCGGTGCCCCACAATGACAACCGGTCGTCATAGCCGCTAAATGGGCGGATGGTGGTGGCCCGGAATCGGGTAGCCGAATCCATAGCCGAGCTGGCACATTGACGAAAATACGTGGGCACAACCAAACACGCGAGGCGTGTTCGGCTACCCGATTCCGGGCCGCCTCTCCCACACCGACTCAGATGGCTTTCGAGAACCGGTGTTCGTTTTCCTCGAGATCGATGTACCGATCAAACGTCATCGCGATGTTACGGAGCAACAGCCGGCCTTTCGGCGTAATGCCGATTCCGGAATCACTCAGCTGGAGCAGATCATCGTCCTCCAGTACTTTGAGCTTCTTGATCTCGTCTGCAAAATACTCCCGGAAGTCGATATTGTGGCTGGCGCCGAAGTCATCGTAGGACAGGCGGTCATAGCACATCAGATCCTGGATCACGGCCGCACGCAGCAGGTCGTCATCGTCAATCAGCAGGCCCTTCTTGATGGGCAGTTCGCCTCGTTCGATGATCTCTTCATATTCGATGGTTGAAACGGCATTCTGCGCGAACATGTTGCCAATACCGCCGATACCGCTGACGCCAAGTGAAACGAGGTCGCACTGGCGGTGCGTTGAATAGCCCTGGAAGTTACGTTGCAGCGTGCCGTTCTCGCGGGCCAGCACCAGCTCGTCGTCCGGCAACGCGAAGTGGTCCATGCCGATGTAGATATAGCCGGCGCCGCAGAGCTTATCGATCGTGTGGTGCAAAAGATCCAGCTTCGTTTCCGGGGACGGAATATCGTCCGCATTGATCATGCGCTGTCCTTTGAACCGCTCTGGCAGATGCGCATAATTGTAGACGGCCAGGCGGTCGGGCTTCATGGCAATAGCGATGTCGAGGGTCTTGTCAAACGTCTCAACAGTTTGTAGCGGCAGTCCGTAAATCAGATCGAACGAAATTGAACCGAAGCCGGCCTCGCGCGCACTGTCGACCAGTGCCTGAACCTCTTCCGGAGACTGCGCCCGGTTGACCGCTTTTTGCACGGGCTCGTAAAAGTCCTGGATACCGAGGCTCAGTCGATTGAATCCCAGCGCGCGCAGTTCACGAATACGTTCGGCATCTACAGTGCGCGGATCCACCTCGATTGAAAATTCGTGCTCCTCGCTCTCGTCGAATGTAAAGGAATTGCGCAGATGATCCATAAGCGCACCGAGCTGTTCCTTGTCGAGGTAGGTCGGTGTACCGCCGCCGAAATGCAGCTGTTCGACTTTGCGCTTGCGGTCGAACAGTTTGGACTGCATGTCAATTTCGCGATACAGCATTTCCATGTAACGGGAAACACGGTCTTCATTGCGAGTAACGATCTTGTTGCAGCCACAGTAGTAGCAAAGCGAATGGCAGAAGGGGATGTGGATGTATAGCGATAACGGCACATCGCTTGCGTTGCTTTCCTTCGCCTTGGCTTCGTAATCTGCCTGGGTCAACTCGTCATTGAATTGCAGCGCGGTCGGGTATGAGGTGTAGCGTGGACCGCGACCGCCATAGCGGACGATCAGGTCCTGGTCGAAACAAACCTGCATCAGATTCTCCTTAATGCATGAACGAGGTAAAGGGCGACGGTAAACAACAGCATCGCAACGGCCTGGTGAGCCGCGCCGAGCACCACGGGTACTGCCATGAGCAGTGTCGTGATACCGAGCGCAAACTGCAAAACGGCCGTATGCAACAGCGCGTTTACCGCAGGTCGTGCGCGTGCCGGCATGTCGGCTTTGCGCGCCCTGAACCAGAAGACGACGATGAGTACAAAGGTCGTAATCGCCAGCCAGCGATGGTCGAATTGTACAGTCGCCATGTTATCGAAAAAATTGCGCCAGAACGGCTCCAGCGCCATGAATCCGGGCGGGAACCAGTAGTCGCCCATCTTGGGAAATGTGTTGTAGATTTTGCCGGCCCTCAAGCCTGCTACGAAACCGCCCGATATGATGGTTACGGACACGAGCGTGGCAAGCGCGAGCGTTTTGCCATACCAGGGGTGTTTTCCAGCGTTCTCGGGACGCGGGAACAGTAACGACATCGCCACCCAGAACATGTAGGCATAGATGGTAAAGGCTGCCATAAGGTGCGCTGTGAGACGGTACTGGCTGACACGCGGCACATCGACGAGGCCACTCTTGACCATGTACCAGCCGAGCAGTCCCTGCATGCCGCCGAGGACGAACATGAGCAGGTACTTGGCCCACTCGTTGCGCTGGATATAGCCACGGGCGAAGAAATAAACAAATGGCACGAAAAAGACGATGCCAATCAGGCGGCCAAGCACGCGGTGCAGATACTCGAGCCAAAAGATGCTCTTGAATTCATCAACGTCAAAGCCGGTATTTACTTGCTGGAATTCGGGGCTCTGCTGATACATCTCAAAAACACGCTGCCATTCGGCATCGCCCATGGGCGGCAGAACACCCATCAAGGGGCGCCAGTCAACCATGGACAGGCCGGAGCCGGTCAGCCGGGTAAAACCACCAAGGACCACCATGATCAGGACGAGGCCGCAGCAAAACAGAAGCCAGTAGGCGACGGTGCGGTCTTGTGCCTGCCGTTCTAGATCAATATTCATTTACAGGAGCGCCTGTCTATTCCTGCACAAGGCATGCAAACGCAGCAGGCCGAGTAGCAGGATGGCGGCCAGCAGGTTATGGGCGACGGCGATACCGATCGGCAGATCCAAAAGGATCGCGGCAACGCCAAGGCAAAATTCAAGTGCGGCAAGCACGATGACGAAGACCGCCGTAAAACCTATGCGGCCCGCCACTGCGAGGCCACCGGCTGATAATACAGACAGCAGCGTAACAGCTGCTGCGAGTCGATGCAGCTTGTGAATATCGGCACGCTCGGGGCCACCCAGCGCGAGCCCCGTTGGTCCGACTGCATGCTGTCGAGTCAGGTCAAATGCCGCCGTCAGGTTGCTGCCCGGCAACCAGGATCCATGGCAGTCAGGAACGGATGTACACGCGGTTGCGGCGAAATTGGCGCTGGTT
The DNA here is from genome assembly GCA_024679535.1 of Chromatiales bacterium. GTDB lineage: Bacteria > Pseudomonadota > Gammaproteobacteria > Steroidobacterales > Woeseiaceae > UBA1847. The sequence goes on along the minus strand of JAIBDF010000054.1, from coordinate 10,424 downwards.
AATCCGCCAAGCGCTATCTGGATACACAGCAATACGAGCGCTGCAACGACCCAGCGACGTACTTTGTACGAGGCATTGGCATGGGGTCTAGCATCGCGAAAAATGATCCAGCCGAGCAGACCGACCAATGCAAAGCCACCGCCAAGGATGCCCATAACCGAAGCAGGGCTATGCAATTCATTCGAAAAGACCCCCTGCCAGGCCAGAAACCCGGCCAGGCCGAGCAACAGCAGTGACAGGAGTCGGTCGTGTCGCTGCCGTAGTGAGATCAGCGTCGTCGCGAGCATGAGCAGCAGCAGGCCGCCGGCAACCAGGCGTTCAATCCTGTCTGCGAGGGCTGGCGTCTCGGATTCCGCGTCTCCGATCAGGCCGTAGCATGCGGGCCAGTCGGCACAACCGATGCCGGCGCTGTGCAGCCGCGAATAGGTGCTGACAGAGATCAGTACCAGGACGAATAACAGGGAGATGATGGCGAGCGCTCGCATCGGACGGGTCTTCTTGCGTCAGGAAGATCCTCGCCTGGGCCGCACACCAGCAGCGGACCTCCCGGCGATTTCTTCGAGTTTCGATTGAATTCTCATGGATGGCCAGCTTACCCGATTTTTTCGGTCCGAAAAGCACCGTATATCCTAGAGGCAACTAGGTAATTTCCCCACTCGTGGGGAGCGGGTTTGTATCGGACACGGTAGCCGGTGTTCCGGCATAATCAGGGATATGGGCATAGACCGTTGTTTCAACATCATGGATTTCCGGCGCATTGCGAAACGCAGGCTGCCGGCACCCGTATTTCACTATCTGGACGGTGGCGCTGACGATGAATGGTCACTGCGCCGCAATACCCAGGCCTTTGACGACTACGAATTGCAGCCTGCGCACCTCTCAAATGTCAGCAATATCCAGATGCAAACGACATTGTTCGGCAAGCGTATTGACTGGCCTGTGATGATCGCGCCGACCGGCGCATCCAGATTGTTCAACGCCGGGGGGGAGCCAGCCGTTGTCAGGGCCGCCGAGAAATTTGGTATGCCCTACAGCCTGTCCACGGTCGGCACGACGACTATTGAAGATGTCGGCGCGATCGGCGACTGCCCCAAGGTCTTCCAGATATACGTATTCAGGGATCGCGAGATGACGCGCGCTTTCATCGAGCGCTGCAAGTCGAGCAACTACACAGCATTGTGCCTCACGGTCGATACGCCGGTTGCCGGAAACCGCGAACGCGACTACGTCTACGGCATGATGGCGACTGCGCGACCGGCACTCGCCAGTGTGCCCAGCATGTTGCGTCACCCGGGCTGGCTCTACCGGGCGGTTATCCGCAAGGACATGGAGCTCGTCAATATCACCCAGGGCGAGAATGTTCAGAAATTTACTGATGCCAACGTTATGGAGTTCATCGACAGCCAGTTCGATCGCTCGCTGACCTGGAAGGATGTCGAGTGGCTCGCCGCCCAATGGGGCGGTCCGCTGATCATCAAGGGCGTACAAACGGTCGAGGACTGTCGTAAAGCGGCTGATTCAGGGGCCACAGCCGTCATGCTCTCGAATCACGGTGGGCGTCAGCTCGAGGGAACGTCAGCTCCAGTGGATTGCATACCGGCTGTTGCTGATGCATTGCGCGACCGGCTGGAAATCATCTGCGACGGTGGCATTCGGCGCGGTACACATGTCGTCAAGGCGCTCGCACTCGGTGCGAATGCGTGCAGTATCGGTCGTGGTTATCTGTACCCGCTCGCTGCCGGCGGCCAGGCAGGGGTCGAACGCGGTTTGGACTTATTGCAGGCTGAAGTAAAGCGCACCCTGGCACTCGTCGGGTGCGATTCAGTCGAGAAACTCGATGGCCGTTACGTGCGGAAAAGGGCCTGACGGCAGGCAGACTGCGCAATCCCGGCAATTTTCACTGTCAGAATCGCATTCGCCCCAAATTCGGGCCGCGCGCGGATTTTTCCGCAAACCCCTTAATTCACAGGATGATCAGAGGGGGATTACCAACTTTCTGCCGTTTTTTCGGTACTTAAGAGAGGCAAATTCACCAAATTTGCTAGTAACATCGGCGCTGTCGTCGCATTAGGTGCGGCGTAAGTAACCGCGATTAGTGCGGCTTTGTTTGTGTAAGAGGTAGTTATGTCTGGCGAAAGAGTTGAAGGAACCGTTAAGTGGTTCAACGATGACAAGGGGTTTGGTTTCATCGAGCGTGAAGGCGGTCAGGATGTATTCGTACATCACACGGCAGTCCAGATGGAAGGATTCAAATCCCTGAAAGAAGGGCAGAAGGTCACCATGGAAGTGACCCAGGGACAGAAAGGTCCGCAGGCGGAAAACGTCATCGCGGAATAGTCCGATCTGTTGCAGCATTACTCCATAACAATAATCGAATATTGATCCGGGGCCTGACCGGTCACGAGGTGTATCTGCAATGCCGGGCGTCGGGGCAGACCAGCAGACGCATACGGGGGCGACACGGAAGTGTTGTACGGGACAGGTGTGGGCATAAATTTCCTTGTTTCCCGTAACTGATATCTGAACACATAAAAAGCGCTCTTAATGAAATTGGGAATCCGAGACAATTCGCTACGACTCCGCCTGATGCGCGGGGAGGTGGATGCACTGCAGAAAACGGGGCTCGTCAAGGCGAGCACGCAATTCCCGGGTGGCCGGACGCTGCGTTATTCCCTTGAAAGCAGTCCGGCGAGCGTCAATCCGGGCGCATTTTTCTCCGAAAGTGAGATCATCGTCCGCCTGCCTGAGACCGCCGTGCTTGCCTGGGCCACAAGCGACCAGGTCGCGATTTACGGTGAACAGGTGCTGGTCGACGGGGAGAACCTGAACATCCTCGTGGAGAAGGATTTTGTCTGTCTCACGGGTCGTGACGACGAAGATGAGTCCGACATGTATCCGCACCCCGAGGCCGAAAAGGCGAGCGGCTGAATTGACCCGTTACGCCTGTTTCGAGTCACGCACGTTCCGTTTCCTCGAGGCGCTCAAAGCCAATAACAACCGCGAGTGGTTCAAGGAACACAAGAGCCGCTACGAAGACGACGTCCTCGTAAATCCACCGAAGCTTTCATGCGCTTCCTGTGCACATCGGTAGGTGTCAGGTTTTAAGTGTCTTCCTGATTTCTCGAAGCAGGGTTTCCGGGTCGGGTCGATCCGAAATGTGTTTCGATAACTCCGTGTACCGAATGATCCCAGCCGCATCGACCACCATCGCCGTCGGCCACACGGTATCCTTGCCGTATTCCTTGTCATAGGCACCGGGTACGCCACCCTTTTGTAATAGTCCGAGTTTCTTTGTGACGGCCAGCTGATCGTCCAGCCAGAAATCGAATTCGACCTTAAAGAACTCGGCAACACGCCGCGTCGTTTCGAGCGGCTTGGGCGTGATCAGGATCAGTCTTGCACCGAGGTCCACGATATCGCGATAGTGTTGCGTCAGGTTACTGACCTGGCGGCTGCAGAAAGGGCACCAGTTACCCCGAACGAAAAGCAAAACCGCCGGGGAGCCATGCAGTTCAATCGAGCGCACAGGGTCGCCCTGCTCATCGGCAGCCCGGAAATCCGGCAGTGGCGAGCCGGGTTTCAGCTGCGGTGGCATGGCGCGCAGGCCGCGTCGCGTAACCCACAGCCAGGCAGCGGCCGTGAGCACCGCGACCGCGATTAATGACATCAAAAGTGTGGCAGACATACGGTCAGTATTACCGAGTGTGCAGCATGGACACAAGGCGGTAATTATGGATACTGACAAGCTCTCCTGTGGCGTCGACAAAAGTTCAGAGAAAATGCCCGAAAACCCCATTTTGTGGAAGCCCGGTAAGGACCGAATACAGGCAACCAGCATGTATCGTTTCATGCAGGTAACGGGGCGGGACGACTACGAATCCCTGTACGCCTGGTCGATCAATGATTCGCCAGCTTTCTGGGAGGCACTCTGCGAGTTTTGTGACGTTCGCTTCGACAGGGCGTCGCAGACGACGCTGGCGCGCCCGGACAACATCATGGACGCCGGTTGGTTCAGTGGCAGTCGGCTCAACTATGCAGCCCACTTGCTGCGCCACGAGGGAGATGAGCCAGCGCTCGTATTCTTTGGTGAGAACGGTGCACGGCGTGAACTGAGTAGAGATCAGTTGCGTGAGGAGGTTGCCGCGATTGCAGCAGGACTGAGAGAGGCTGGCGTCGACCCGGGCGATCGTGTTGGCGGTTACCTGCCTAATTGTCCGGAGGCGGTCATAGCCATGCTCGCAACGACGAGCATTGGGGCAATCTGGTCGTCCTGCTCACCGGATTTCGGCATAAATGGTGTCGTTGATCGCTTTGGCCAGATCGAACCCAAAGTCCTGTTCGCCGTGAACGGCTACTACTACAACGGCAAGACCTGCGACACGCGGGCGACCGTAGCGGGTATAGCCGCTGCGGTTGACAGCATCCAGCACACAGTCGTAATCCCGTTTGCCCAGGACGTGCCGGCGGATGCGGCGCTCGAGAGCGGCATCGACTGGACGGCGTTCAGACGCGGGGGAGAGCCGCTGTCTGTTACGCCCGTGGCGTTCAATCACCCGCTCTACATCATGTATTCATCGGGAACGACCGGCGTGCCGAAGTGCATCGTGCACGGACATGGCGGAACGTTGCTGCAGCACCTGAAGGAACATGTGCTGCATACCGATATCGGCGCCGGTGATCGACTGTTCTACTTCACTACCTGCGGCTGGATGATGTGGAACTGGCTGGTCAGCGGCCTGGCCACCGGGGCCACGCTGGTCTTGTTCGACGGCTCGCCATTCTTCAATGACGGGCGCATCCTGTGGCAAATGGCCGAGGCTGAAGATGTGAGCGTGTTCGGTACCAGCGCCAAGTACATTTCGGCGCTCGAAAAGACAGGCGTACGGCCAAAAGATGAGTTTTCGCTGTCCAACCTGCGCGCCGTCTTGTCGACCGGGTCGCCGCTTTCGCCCGAGAGTTTCGACTACGTTTACGATGCAATCGGTGACGATATCCAGCTGGCATCGATATCGGGTGGTACTGATATTCTGAGCTGTTTTGTGCTGGGCAACCCCGTGTTGCCGGTGCGCCGTGGCGAGCTGCAGTGCCGTGGCCTCGGCATGGCCGTAGAAATCTGGAATGACGACGGACAGCCCGTTGTCGGCGAGCACGGTGAACTGGTTTGCATCCAGGCATTCCCCTCAGCACCGGTTGGTTTCTGGAATGACCCGGACGGCTCCCGCTACAAGGCGGCGTATTTCGAGCGTTTCGCAGGCATCTGGGCACACGGTGACTTCGCGGAGATGACGAAGAGCGGCGGCATGATCATTCATGGCCGTTCCGATGCGGTCCTCAATCCCGGCGGCGTGCGTATCGGGACCGCCGAAATCTACAGGCAGGTAGAGAAACTCGACGAGATCGTAGAGAGCATCGCAATAGGCCAGAACTGGAAGGACGATGTGCGTGTTGTCCTGTTCGTTATCCCGCGTGACGGCGTCGTGCTCGATGACAACCTGCAGCAGCGCATCCGTGCCGTCATTCGGCAGAACACGACGCCTCGCCATGTACCGGCAAAGATAGTGGCGGTGCCTGAAATACCGCGGACTAAGAGCGGCAAGATCGTCGAACTCGCTGTGCGCTCGGTGGTGCATGGTGATGCCGTCAAGAACACCGAAGCGCTTGCTAATCCTGACGCGCTGCTTCACTTCGCGAACATTGATGAACTACAGACGGACTAGGGAGGGGATCTGGTGACCATGCAGGGAGTTGAGGTCATGCGCGGGCAGGTCTTGCCCGAGTGGATCGATATAAACGATCACATGAATGTTGCCTATTATCTGCTCGCCTTCGATCGGGCCGTTGATGTGCTCTGGAGCCAGTTCGGACTGGACGAGGACTATGTGAGGACGCACAGCAGTTCGACAATTGCGGTTGAATCGCACGTCACCTGGCAACGCGAAATCGTCGAAGGTGAAGAATACGTTGTGACGGCGCAGATTCTCGCGTTCGACGATAAGCGCATTCACCAGTTCCAACGTATGTACCATGCCGACGATGGGTTTCTCGCGGCAACCTGTGAGTGGATGAACCTGCACTTCGATACGAGTATTCGCCGCGTCGCCCCGTGGCCTGACGAAATTCGTGCGTGCATCGCCAAATTCGCCGACAATCAGGGAGTGCATCCCTGGCCCGCTGAAGCGGGCCAGCGTATGCATATCAAGCAACCGCTATTCAGTGTCAAACCGGACGCATTATGAAAGGAAAATTCCTGCTTGCCATCGACCAGGGCACTAGCAGCAGCCGCACCGTTATCTATGATCATGACGCACGCGTCATAACCAGCGCGCAGCAGGAGTTTCCGCAAATTTACCCGCAACCGGGCTGGGTCGAACACGACCCGGAAGCGATTTGGGGTTCTGTCACTGCGGTAACCCGCGATGCCATGCACAAGGCCGGCGCGGTTGCCGCCGACATCTCAGCGATCGGTATTACCAACCAGCGCGAAACAACCCTGATATGGGATCGCGACACGGGCGAATGCGTTTACAACGCCATCGTCTGGCAAGACCGGCGGACAGCCGCGTATTGCCAGACCCTCAAGGATGATGGACTCGAGGCGACGGTCAGCAAAAAAACCGGTTTGCGCCTCGACCCCTATTTCTCCGGCACCAAGATTGCCTGGATTCTCGATCATGTCGACGGCGTTCGCGAAAAGGCGGAAGCGGGCAAACTCGCCTTCGGCACGATCGACTGCTTCCTGTTATGGCGTCTCACCGGCGGCAAGGTCCACGCCACCGATGCAACGAATGCGTCGCGCACGCTGTTGTTTAATATTCATTCGCAGGAATGGGATGAGGAACTGCTTGCACTCTTCTCGATTCCTCGTGAACTCTTGCCCGAAGTGCGCGACAGCGCTGCCGATTTTGGTCTCGCTACCCACGACTGTGTGGGTGGTAACGTACCGGTTTGCGGCATAGCCGGCGATCAGCAGGCCGCACTCATTGGGCAGGCCGGATTTGAACCGGGCATGACCAAGAGTACATACGGTACCGGCTGCTTCGTGGTCGCCAATACGGGCAGTGAGGCGCTGCAATCCGAAAATCAGCTACTCACGACGATCGCGATGCGAATCAATGGGAAAGTGACGTACGGCCTGGAAGGTAGTGTGTTTGTGGCAGGCTCGGCCATGCAGTGGCTGCGTGATGAACTGCGCGTCATCGATGCGGCGCCAGAGTCCGAGGGTATCGCCCGTGACACGGGCGTCGTTGAGGGCGTTTATGTCGTGCCGGCCTTCGCGGGCCTGGGCGCACCCTATTGGGATCCCGACGCTCGCGGCGCAATACTCGGGCTGACGCGCGGCAGCGGCCGCGATGATATTGTTACTGCGACGCTGCAGTCGGTCGCATATCAGACCTGTGACCTCATTGATGCAATGTCTGAGGATGGCATCAAACCGAGCGTCATCCGTGTCGATGGTGGCATGGTAGCCAACGGCTGGTTTCTTCAGTTTCTCTCGGATGTCCTGAATATCCCGGTGGAACGCCCGAAAAATGTCGAATCGACGGTGCTTGGTGCTGCGTACCTGGCAGGCTACCAGGCGGGCATTGTCAGTTCACCGGACGCGATCGGCGAATTGTGGAGACGCGATAAGCTGTTCGAACCCGAAATGCAGGCTGATCAGCGTGAGCGACTGCTCGCCGGTTGGCACGATGCGGTGCGCCGCGTTCGATCAGGAATCTGAAATGCTGCGGGCACGCCAGAAAATAGGCAAATACCGGATTCTCGGCCGTATTGCCTCCGGGCCGCTGGCGGACGTATATCGCGCGTACGATACGATCCAGAAAATCAAGGTGGCGCTCAAGATTCCGAAACAGGATGAACACACCGGTCACGAGGAATTCCTGCATGAAGTGCGCGTGGCTACAAGGTTGCGGCACCCAAACATTCTGTCGGTGCTCAACGCGAGCTATATCGATGAGCAGTTTGTCATTGCCATGGAACTCGGCGAGGAATCGCTCGCGGATCGTATTGAGCGGCGCACGTCGACGACGGTAAAGCTGGACCTGGCCGGGCAGGGCCTGGCGGCTCTCGCACATGCCCATGAGCAAAAGATTATTCACTGCGATATCAAGCCCGAGAACTTCATCCTGTTCTCGGGCAATCGCCTGAAGCTTGCAGACTTCGGATTTGCCAAGCTGAGTCTACGTACTCTGAAAGCGTCCGGATCGGGGACGATCGACTACATCGCGCCTGAACAAGCGATGGGAAGGCCCAAGTTCCAATCTGATGTGTTCTCGATGGGTTTGGTGTTGTACCGAATGATCTCCGGAAAATTGCCGGAGTGGCCCTTCACGTGGCCGATGGCAGGGCATGAGACGCTCAAGGCGCGGCTCAGGCCCGAGTTGATCGAAGTACTGAGGAAATCCATCCAACTCGATCCGGCGAAGCGCTATCGCACAGCCGTGCAGATGTATGCCGACTTCGAGCGCATCAACACTCATGCGCGTAAGCAGAAGAAACCGAAAGCAAAGAATGTCAAAGGTCGAAATACTTCCTGGCGCCAGATGCAGTGGCGCGAGTTCCAGCGGCAGTTCAAACAGCATCTCGATACCCGGCACCACTGCCGCAGCTGTGAGGGCCCCGTATCGCAGAGCATGCAGGCTTGCCCCTGGTGCGGGTTTGACAACCCGGCGCGCGGCGCCGAAACATCGATGCCGGCGCACTGCCCGAGATGTGAGCGCGGTGTTAAGAATGACTGGGATTACTGTGCCTGGTGTTATGGTCCGGGATTCGTCGAGGAGGCTACACGTCATTATCCGGACAAGCGCTATACCGCAAAATGCGCGAATTCGCGGTGCCGTGGGCCGTTAATGCCATTCATGCGTTATTGTCCTCATTGCCGCACAAAAGTCCGGCGCTCCTGGAAGCTCAAGGGTAGCCGCCATAGCTGCGCGGCCTGTGACTGGGGCATTGCGCATGAATTCTGGAATTTCTGCGCCTGGTGCCGGGAACCAGTGAGACGCGAATGATGGCTGATGAACCGACCGAACAAACCGACCTTCTGGTGCTCAACGGCGCATTTGAGCCGGACCAGATCGAGGTCGATGTTGCCGGAGGTTCGGCAGTAGCCCTGAGCCGGAAGGACCCCGGGAAGCAAACCGAAAACGAAGATACCGCGGCGGTCATGCCGTATGGTCGGGATGCGGCCGTGCTGGTCGTTGCTGACGGAGCGGGCGGGCTGCCCGCCGGCAAGCGTGCATCGCTGACGGCGGTTACTACCCTGGCCGCTTCGTTACAGACCGCTATGGACAAGACCATGCTGTTGCGCACAGCGATACTCACCGGGATCGAGGCGGCCAATGAGGCCGTGTTGGCGCTCGCCAACGGCAGTGCGACGACGATGACGGTCATCACGATTGAAGGCCTGATCGCGCGTTCGTACCAGATCGGCGATTCCGAAGCACTGGTCGTGGGCCAGCGCGGGCTCGTCAAGTTGCAGACGACGGCGCATTCGCCAACCGGATTTGCGGTCGAGGCTGGGTTCCTTGATGAACGTGAGGCGCTCCATCACGAAGATCGTCACCTCGTTTCCAATTTTCTCGGCACCAGCGACATGCGTATTGACGTTGGCGCGGGGGTAGAATTGCGACCACGCGATACGGTCCTGGTGGCCAGTGACGGACTTACGGACAATGTTCATCTGGACGAAATCGTCGAACAAGTGCGCAAAGGGGGTCTGGCGGAGAGCGCAGCAGCCGTCGTCAAACTGGCCGGGGAGCGCATGTGCGGAACCGTGTCCGGTCAGCCCAGTAAACCCGACGATTTATCGCTGATCCTGTTCCGCAAGCCCGGCCGCGCGCGTATTATCGGTGGATGAGGCTATTCGGCGGGAACTCGGTGCCCGGTTTCGGTTCCAAGCTTAGGATTCGGAAGAGAATATTATGAGATTACAGACCCGGAACAACCCAAAACTCGCAACAGCGATTCGTACCTGTGTCGCGATTGCGTGCGCTGGAGTCCTGATCACAGGCTGCGCTGTTGGTGTGAGCGGTGGTAGCTCTGGCGGCGGCATGGACGGTGGCGTCCAGCTGCCAGGCGGCGGCTCGTCCGGCGGTGGCTCGTCCGGCGGTGAGTCCGGCGGCAGTTCGTCCGGTGGTGAGTCAGGCGGTTCTTCGGGCGGTTCTTCGGGCGGTGGAATGTCGGGTGGCTCGTCCGGCGGGTCCATGGGCGGTTCATCGGGTGGTTCATCTGGCGGTTCCATGGGTGGTTCCTCTGGTGGTTCCATGGGTGGTTCCTCCGGCGGTTCGTCCGGTGGTTCCATGGGTGGCTCAATGGGCGGCCAGGACATGGAAGGCGTAAGCACCGGGGCCGGCGGGGCCGGCGGGGCCGGCGCGATGGGTCAGGATTGCAGCGACGGTGGCATCTCCGGCGGTGGTATCGGGGGT
>JAIBDF010000039.1 GCA_024679535.1 Chromatiales bacterium | reverse complement strand
GGGGAAGGTGACTGTCCCCCTAAAGTAAAAACCGGGGCGGCCGCAGCCGTCCCGGTAATCACAACACAGCTACTTCGTCAGGCAACTTTCACTGTGTGTCGTTCCGCCACCCGGATCTTCGGAAGCGTGACTGTCAGGATTCCTTCCTTTAGTTCGGCGTGGATGTTTTCAGGATCCACTTCAACTGGCAGGGCAACCGTTCTTGTCAGTTTGCCGTAGCCAAGTTCATGCCGATAGAAATCTTCCTTCTCGTCTTCTTCCTCGAACTCCCTCTCAGCTTTGATCAACAGGCGATCGCCCGAGATCATCACTTCGACGTCGTCTTTTTCAACGCCGGGCAGTTCTGCACGGACCATGAGCTCTTTGTCGCGGTCGACGATATCCAAGCGGAATGCCCGCTCATAGTCGATACCTACCGGCCACTTCCATCCAAGGGGCTCAAACGTCTCCATCCAGCGGCGTGGTGGGAAGTCCTCAAAGAACTCCTCCATGCTGTGGGTGAGAGGCGTAGTCCGTCTTACGTCAATAGCCCTTTTGCGGGGCTCGAGTTTGCGCAGGATTGACATAGACTCACCTCCTTCCCTTACAACACTGGCGATCCTCTGCCAGCACATCAGTTATACGCCCTCTACGTAAGGTGACAATTCGGGGTTCCGCGAATTGACAAGGTTTGGCTAATCCTCTGTTTTTTCGGGCTGCATGGACAGTCGTCTTGATACTTCAACTCGCGCCGAATCGCCGGCATCCGAATTACCGTCGAGAACAGTGATTGTCGCGAAACCGCGTGCGAACCATTGCCAATCCGCGTCGTTGTCCATGCTTTCGCCCGGCGCCAGTACTCGCAGGTTAACCCCTAGCTGTTCAGCGACCCCGGTATCGATGTAGTCGATACGGACGCCCGCATCCCAGGTCGCCGGCACAACTCGGACCCCTCTCAGTTCCTGCGTGCCGACGGGCGGATAGTTAACGTTCAAAACCGTGCGCGCGGGTAGCAGATTGTCCTGACCAGCCCGAGAATCCTGAAGATCGCGAATCAGCCTGGTCATGAGCTCAGCTGCGCCGCCAAACGCCTCGAATGTACTTGGGAAAGGAATTGGCGTCATACCCTGCTCGGCAGGATCGACCCCGACAGAAATAGCGATGGCGGGCACACCAACATACGTCGCCATGGTCGCAGCACCAAGCGTTCCGGAACTGCCCGCGTAACCGAGGTTTGGTCCGAAATTGGCACCAGACACCACAATATCCGGCAACTCGTCATATACCCGCTGTAGTCCGACCAGTACAGCATCGGCCGGGGAGCCGTCCACCGACCAGACTCCGCTCGATTGCTCTTTTACGGCCAGCGTGCCACCGATGGTCACACGAATCCCGCTGCCACTCTGGTTAGTGAGCGGTGCGACGACGGTGACTTCATAACCCGCAGCAACCAGCGTCTTCCGAAGAACCTTGATGCCCGGCGCGTCGTAGCCGTCATCGTTCGTGAGCAAAATTCTAAGTGGTGTCGTTTCTGCGGCAGCTGCGCCCACCGTCCAGCCAATCAATAGTAGACAGCACGCGACAAGCTTGAGACAGGACTTTCGATTGGTTTGGCCAGTTATTTGCACGGTGATCCAACGCATCGTTTACAGGATTCTACGATGACATCTCGCGCTCTCAAAGGAAACCCGCACAGTGTCGCCAGTGCGACAGGGATCGATTGCGGTCCTTGCTACTGTGCTACAAATGACCGGACGCATGTCCGCCTCAGGGTTCGCCCAACCAAGATCAAACATCCACCCAAGGGGGAACAGGATGAAAACTTTCGAACGGAGCCTGGCCGTCGCGCTAGGCCTCTCACTCGGATGCTCAGCGTCCGGCGCCTTCGCCCAGTCGAACGACCTGGTGATAGAAGAAATTCTGGTTACCGCACAGAAACGCGAGCAGAGCTTGCAAGATGTGCCCATCTCGGTATCAGTTATAACTGGCCAAAAGCTCGTTGAGGCGGGAATCGAAAATCTCGACGACCTTGCGCTGTATGTACCGAACTTCAGCAAGAGTGAGACAGGCATCGGACCAGTGTTGCAGATTCGCGGCATTGCGACGGGCAACAACCCCGGATTTGAACAATCCGTAGTCATGTATATGGACGATATCGCGCTCGGTCGCGGCAGTCTGGCGCGGATGCCGTTCATGGATCTTGAACGAGTGGAGGTCCTGCGCGGCCCGCAAAATGTCCTGTTCGGCAAGAACAGCATTGCCGGCGCAATCTCGATGATTACCGCCAAGCCGACCGATGAAATGGAAGGCAGCGTGAGTGTTCGCTACGGCGACGAATATGATGACAGCGAAATAGTCGGCGTCCTTTCCGGCCCATTGACTGAAGGTTTTCGTGGGCGCATTGCGGTTCGCCAGGCCGAGCGCGGTGGTTATGCACTGAACGCGGGCAACGGTCGCAATGAAGAGCAACGGGAAGAAACTGCTGTCCGCGCGACATTTGCCCTCGACGTTCGTGATGAAGGCGAGCTTACCCTGAAGTACGAACATGACACCGTAGACAGCAAGGGCATGAGTCAGGAACTAATGTTCGAATACGGCAATCCACTTCCTTTCGACCCCGTGCTCAATCCTTTCGCTGGATTTACATACACGCAGCAGGTTGCCACCCTCGAAGGAATCTATAACCAGATCCTGGCAGGGGCCGGTGCACCGCCTATCAGCGTCGGCAGCGATACGGCCGGAATCGATCGAATTCGCCGTTCGAACGTCGAAGAAACCCAGGACCTGGATCTCGACCATTTTGTGCTCACCTACAACGAAGACTTTGACGGACTATCGGTTACTTCGGTGACTGGCTTCAGTCAGTACAAAGAAACTCGCCTTACCGGCTCTTCATCCGGAATTGACATCAGCAGTATTTTGAGTCGGGAAGAATACAAGCAATTCAGTCAAGAGCTTCGCTTCACGTCCGATCTGGATGGCCCAATGAGCTGGATCGCCGGCGCGTATTTTCAACGTTGGGAGCTTGAGGCCGACGAGAGCACATTGGTCGACGAAATGAACATGCCGGTCCTTCTGGGCCTCATGGGCTTTGCACCAGGACTGGAATCGGTTGCCAATCTCGACAGCACGCGCTACTTCACAAGCGACAGTATGACACTAGCTGCATTTGGTCAGGTCACCTGGTCCGTATCGGATGCCGCACGCATTTCGCTCGGCGGTCGGTACACCCGTGAAAAGAAGAGCGGCCGTCGGTTTATCGATATCTTCAACACGTCCACAGGCGCATTCGATGCTACGCAGGCCATTTTTGCTTCCTGCGCATTCGGCGTTGACTATCAGTCGCTGGGCGTCTTGTCAGATATCGTGCCACTACCGGGATGCGATGGCGTTCCCGCGTTCGGCAGTTACAGCAGGCACGATACGTCCGGCGAGAGAACCGAGAATGCGATCACGCCGTCTGTCATTGGCGAGCTGGATGTCGGCGACGACAGTATGGTCTTCTTGTCGTACTCAACGGGATTCAAAGCTGGCGGATTCGATGCTCGGGCGGGACGCCAATCTGACCTCGAATACGAGGACGAGGGTGTCGACAACTTCGAACTCGGCTACAAGGCCTCCCTGGCTGACGGGCGGGCGCAAGTCAACCTGGTCGCCTACCATTCCAAGTACAAGGACCGCCAGGTAACAACATTCGACGGGATCGCCGGGTTCGTTGTCGGCAACGCGGCCGAAGCAAAAGTCCAGGGCTTTGAGTTTGACGGCCGTTGGCGCGCGACAGAAGGTCTGACGTTGTCCGGATCAGTTGCTTACATGGATTACGAAACCACAAAATATCCCGATGCGCCCTGCAGTGCGATACACACGCTGCTGACAGGCGAAACACTGTGTGATCGGGCAGGCCGCACGGCGACTTACGTTCCCGATTGGTCCGCAAGCCTTATAGCCGATTACGTACTGCCTATCACCGGCAATCTTGACATCCGAAGCACGTTCGACGTTCTTTATGAAAGTGAGTACTTCACCGACTCGGGTCAAGATGTAAATCTGAAGCAGGATGCATACACCATGTATAACGTGCGCCTGGCGCTCGAATCTGAGTCATGGGCACTTGCCGTGCTTGGCAAGAATCTCTCCGATGAAGACGTCATCGAATTCAGCAGTGTAGTGCCATTGTCCGGCTCTAGCCTGAGCGCGCCGGCGTTTGCGGGCTTCCTACAGCCGCCCAGGACTGTTGCAGTTCAGTTCGAATATCGTTTTTAGGACACATGAAAGGCGCCCCGCAACGGGGCGCCTTTTCTTACCTGACGAAACTCAGCCGTGACTCTTCAATGGCGATTTCTGACAAGCTCTGCGCCTGATTCGACTTACCCTCCCTGAGCGGCGCATAGAGCTCAAGGCTGGATTTAAGCAGGACACCCTGGTGCAACGCGGCAACTTCGCCGGCAGTCAGTCCCGACCGGTGAATCATCCATTCTCTGAAATCCGCCGCTGCACCCTTCATCGGCGACGCTTTGTCAACCGGCCCACCCAGAACAAAACTGTCCGGCTGCAGATGCTCTGCAAGTGACCCTCTGAGCTTACCGTCCACGTACAGTAGCGACTCGCCACGCGCCACATAGTGAGTCAGTGTCACGGTGTGCCAGTGGCCATTGATCAACCCTTCTGACGTCGACACAGCATTGCCATCCGCGCCATGGTAGGTGAGCGCGCCGTTGTCGACCGACAGAGTCGCCGCAAAGCGTTCGTGCATTGATTTGAATTCCGCTGACTCGGTATCCCAGGAAAAGCTGCCATAGCTTCGCCGAAATGGCTCAAACCGCTGCGCAAGTGACTGGCCTCCAATGGCGGCAACGACGCCATCCTTATCCGCGCGAAACTGGAACGTCAGGGAGAAGGATCGCATCGTGTCTTCTACCTTGAACGAAAGCGGTGCGGCACTGTTACGTCGTACCCGTGCATGGCCGAGCGCGGTAGACTTCTGAGGAACGGCTTTGCCGGCTTCCAGTGCGGCAAACAGTGTCGGCACAAACGCATACGTCATCTCGGCATATCCTGCGGCGTTCGGATGGTACGGGTCGGCCCAAAAGCCGCGTGCCCAGCGCCCCTGGCCATCATCGACGGTGCCAAGCAAATTAACGCTGGGTACGTCCAGACTATTGAGCAGCAGAATCATGCGCCGAGTGTATGCATACTCGCGTTCGGAAAAATCCAGCCGTGCATAGGGCAGCGTAATGATCGGCGTCATTCCAGCTGCACGCACTCTGGCTATCAGCCCTTTCAGGCCGACTGCGAACTGCTCGAATACCCGTTCGGCGTCTTCCGGCGTTGATGTGCATCCCACCGCCTGGCCCATCTGGCATTGGGCAATGCCCTCATTACCCAGCGACAGGCCAATGACAACATAGTCCGGCTCAGCGTCGGTCAGGTACGGGGTGGCGGGGTCTCGAACCTCCCCCGCGTCAAAGCGCGACGCAATCGTCTTTGTGTTGTCACCGGGTCGCGACCGATCGAGCACGACCCAGCCTCGCGGCTCAAGCAACTGCTGGAGCCTGCCCACATACCCACCGGACATCGACTCGTCGCCAATGCCATGTGCGACTGATGATCCCCAGATCGCGATACGCGGGGACAGGTCTGCCCCTGTATCTTCCGTTTGGCCAACGACCGGCATCCAGAGAAGGAGCAACAGCGTGGCTCCGCTTATACGCAAAATGCGTCTGATCATCTTCCAGCTCCCCGCGGTTTAGTACCCGAACGTAAAATACTCAGCTCAAATTATGCCGCGATTGAAGCCGCGCGTGTCGCGGACGTGACATACGCGGGCCTGCATCAAACCTAGTATTGTTAAAGTGTCGAGACGAGGGGCAATAATGCCAGCAGTATTCAGCAACGGCATCGAACTGGCTTATGAGACTCACGGCGATCCCGCGAATCCCGTCTTGCTCATGGTGCAGGGACTTGGCATGCCCTTATCTGCATGGCCGAAACCACTGCTCGACGCGCTTGTCGACGCTGGGTTTCACCTGATCACATTTGATAATCGTGACATTGGCAAATCCACCCTCATGCATGACCGGCCCCCGCCCAACATGCTGGTACAAACGATTCGACGGCTGGTGCGGATGAAAGTCAAAGCACCGTACCAGCTGACCGATATGATGCGTGATCTCGTCGGCTTGATGGACGCGCTGGACATCAAAACCGCTCACGTTGTCGGCGTATCTATGGGCGGCATGATTGCCCAGCTGCTCGCCATTCATGCGCCGCAACGCGTGGATAGCCTTACCCTTATCATGTCGACTACAAACGAGCGAAATTTGCCGGGGCCGACTCATGAAGTCAGTCGATTTATCATGCGCGGCCCACAAGCACCCACAGACAAGGCCCGGCTGGCATTTCAGTGGCAACTCTGGCGCATGCTTGGCAGTCCGGCATACCCGCTTTCTGATCAGGAACTGACAGGCTTTCTGCAGATGGTCTATTCGCGGGGCGTCACAGCAGCGGGCACTGCCCGGCATACACTCGCCATTCTCGCTGCGCCGGGGCGCGCCGCGGAGCTACGACGCGTTGCAGCACCGACACTGGTGATTCATGGCGACTCAGACCCGCTCGTTCCGATCGAATGCGGACGCGCAATTGCGGAGGCCATTCCCGGCGCCCACATGGAGACCATTAAGGGGATGGGGCACGACCTGCCACTGCAGCTAATCCCTCGACTGACGCAATTGATCAGCGAACACGTCGGCGACAGTTAGTCAGGCAGAAGACCGCATTTCCTGAATTTGCTGCGAGATCTTTGCGTGTTCTTTCTGTGTGATCGGGTAAGAGCGAATAATCAGCAGGCTGGACAGCAGCAGAACCATCGATAATGGACCGGCCAATACCGCTAAGCCGTTGAGCGCATCGGACGTCACGTCCGTCGGGCTCGCACCCCGCGGGAAGCGAATAACGTCCAGACCGACGCCAGCGGCAAACGCGCCAATGCCGAAGCTGGCTTTTTGCGCGAGCGAGCCTGCAGCAAAAAACAGCCCTTCTTCACGCCGGCCGGAATCAAGCTCGTGCTGGTCTATGGTATCGGACAGCATCGAGTCGACAACGATGTAAAGCGCTATGAAGAATATCTGCGACAGGCCTGTTGCCAGGTAGACAAATCCCAGGCGCTCACCGATCGCCATCGGTTCAATCAGACCAAACAAGAATGCAATCGGTGGTGAAAAACCGAATACCGATCCGAAGACCATACACATCATGAACGCCTGCTTCTTGTCCAACCTGACCGACAGGCGTTTCGCGGTAAGCGGCCCGAGCAACACGCCGATAATCGGCGAGCTGGCCACGATGGCCAGCTGTTCCGGCGTGAAGCCATACAGGTAGGCACCTGTATAGATAATAAGTGTCTGCGTCAGCCCAACAATCGTTGTAAACGCGAGGCTCGTGATGAAGAGTTTCCGAAAGGCAAATTGCCTGAGCGTCCTAAACACGGTAATGAAGGCGAGCAGGGGATGGTTTGCCTCGGGGTTTGGCACCGGCTCAGATAAGTGAGGAATAGTGGAACGAGTTGCGAAGATGGACCACAGCATGGTGATCGTGGCCAGCGAGCCCGCGAATATTGCAAAGCCAGGATAACTTGCGGCATTCAACATGCCATTGGGAAAAGCCTCGCTTGGTGGAAAGAAGACGATAAATCCCGTCATCGAAACCAGCAGCCCGCCGGCGAACTGGCAGAACTGCCGATATCCGATCAATACCGTTCGCTCGTGATAATCGCGCACCATTTCCGCGCCCAGCGATAAATGTGGCACGTAAAAGAACGTCAGAAGCACACGCACAATGACTGCAAACCCAAGCATCCATGCAAACAGGCCCTGCTCGCTTAAGCCGGCCGGCGGGGCGAAGAGCAGGTAGACCGCAACACCGAACGGCACCGCACCGAACAGCATGAATGGATGGCGACGTCCCCAGCGCGACTTGAATCGATCAGATAGCGCTCCGACCATCGGGTCGGTGACGGCGTCGACAAACAATGCGAGCAGAGACGCCATGCCAACAAGGCTGCCGGAAACTCCGAGGACCTGGTTGTAGTAGAAGAACAGGAAAATGGTGAACGTCGCGTTCTTCACGCCGGAGGACGTCTGTCCCAGCCCGTATCCCAGTTTGAGTGCTAGCTTCATATGGCGGTCTCGCTGCGCAAGCGCGCAGTAGTGATATCTTGGCCGTCAACGATAACCTGCCGGTTCACCACGGGCTGTCGCCGGCGTGACTGCCCTTCAGTCGTCGTCCTTGAGTTCAAGCTCCTCGCGCAACGCATCCATGTTGCGAATCACGTAATGATTCGACTGCACATCGAGAACCCCGCTCTCTCTCCATTCGCTGAGAATCTTGTTGACTCGCTGGCGTGACCCAAGGCTGAGCTGGGCAAAGTCCGTTTGGCTCATATTGATGTCTATCGAGACCCCGTCGGCACTCACGAGACCATGCTCTTCAGTCAATGCCAGCAAGCGGCCGGCAAGGCGCGATCGCAGTGGATAGAACGCCATACCGGCCAACAGCCGCCAGATTCCGCGCGACCGCTTCATATGGTGCGTGAAGATATTCTTGTACATCAAGGGATGCTCATCACCAATGGCGAGCACGACGGCGCGCGGTATTACGGCAACGGTAGTGCGCTTTAAAACCCGGGCGTCGATCATCGTCGGAAAATCATGGGCTATGAATTGCTCACCAAGCCACATTTCCGGCTCAAGATCACGGACTGCATATTCCTGCCCGACGGTGCTACTCAAGAGCAGCCTGACGCGACCCGACAGTATGCAGTAGACATCTTTGCCAGCTTCGCCAATTGTGTAGAGATATGCGCTCTTCTGATAGTGATGAACACTGGCAGCTTCGACGAGACGCCGGTGAGCTTTTTCAGGTAGACCTTCAAACCACGGCGACCGGGAAATGGCGCCCGCCAGGTCCGCGCCACCTTTGTCTGAGGTCATTGCAGTCCACACTTATCGTCCATTGACCGATGGTGAACCACGAATACAGCTCGATCAAGCGTACGAGCACGGAATACCCGGTGCGCCACGGCACAGCGGGTGCACGCGGCGCCTTGATGAAGCTCTAGGCGACCTCGAAGAGCGAAGCCGCGCCCTGGCCGCCGCCGACGCACATGGTGCAAACGATGTACCTGGCACCGCGGCGTTTGCCTTCAATGAGTGCGTGACCGACCATCCTGGCACCGGACATGCCGTACGGGTGACCAATGGAGATGGCGCCGCCGTTCACATTCAGAATATCATTGGGGATACCCAGGACATCACGACAGTAAAGTACCTGCACGGCAAATGCCTCGTTCAGTTCCCACAGGCCGATGTCATCCATTTTCAGGCCTGCCCGTGCAAGCAGCCTTGGCACCGCAAATACCGGGCCAATGCCCATTTCATCGGGCTCACAACCTGCGACGGCGGTGCCGCGATAGATCCC
Organism: Chromatiales bacterium; assembly: GCA_024679535.1. Lineage (GTDB taxonomy): Bacteria > Pseudomonadota > Gammaproteobacteria > Steroidobacterales > Woeseiaceae > UBA1847. Next base: position 15,751 of record JAIBDF010000039.1, on the reverse strand, counting down.
CAACGGTTCCAGGCCGCGCTGCTCTGCCACTTTCGCCTCCATCACGACGGAGGCCGAGGCGCCATCCGACAGCTGGCTTGCGTTACCAGCCGTGATAAAGCCGCCCTCGCGGACGGGATTAAGACCGCTGAGCCCTTCCCGCGTCGTTGACGGTCGGTTGCCTTCGTCCTTGTCGAGGACAACATCGTGGAAGGAGATTTCCTTCGTCTCCCTGTCCATCACCCCCATACTGGAGGGCAACGGCACTATCTCATCGTCGAACTTGCCGGACTCCTGCCCTGCCGCGGTACGCTGCTGACTCTGCAGCGCATATTCGTCCTGCGACTCCCGACTGATTTCGTACCGATTTGCAACGATCTCAGCCGTGTCGATCATCGGCATGAGCACATGCTTATGCTCGGCCGTAAGGCGGGGATCCTCCGCGCGGTAGAAGTTCTGGTGCTCGTTCTGTACGAGGCTGATGGACTCAAGGCCGCCGCCCACCATGATATCAACGTTGTCGCACACAACGGTTTTCGCGGCCAAAGCGATCGCCATCATGCCCGAAGAACACTGCCGATCAACAGTCATACCCGCTGTCGTCACCGGAAGACCGGCCGCCAGCGCGATTTGCCGGCCAACATTCTGACCCTGCGTGCCTTGCGGCACGGCGCAACCCATCATCACGTCTTCAACTTCGCCCACCTCGATTCCGGCACGCGCAACCGCATGTTTGACGGCATGTCCGCCAAGCGTTGGGGCTTCAGTATTATTGAATGCCCCTCGATAGGCCTTGCCTACAGGCGTCCTCGCGGTCGATACGATGACTGCTTCTCTCATAATTGTGTTCCTTTCGGTTCTAGCCGCCCAGATCCAGGCCAAGACTCGCGGCACCCTGTTGGGCAAATTTGCCGGTCTGCTCGAATCCGCCGGTGAATTCCTGCATGCCTGCTTCGTCGTTCATGGCCTCCCATGCCGCGGCGATGCCCTCGGCGGAGAGATTGTCCGGCAGCAGGTTCACGCCGATGGTTTCGAATCCCTTGAATACCGAGAAACTGCCGCCGCCGGCCCCGATGACCTTGCGGCTCGGAGCGTCAGGTCCTGCCATAAAGACCACTGCCGGGCTAACCGATTCAGCTGATAACAGCTTGAAGACCGGCGGCGGAATAAGACCTTCAGTCATCGCCGTACCCGCAGTCGGTGCCAGGCAATTTACGCGGATGTTGGTCTTGGCACCTTCAAGGTGCAGCGTGTTCATCAGTCCGACCATCGCCATCTTTGCCGCACCGTAGTTAGACTGCCCGAAGTTGCCGTAAAGGCCCGAGCTCGACGTTGTAAAGATAATTCGGCCGTAATCCTGCTCGCGCATGATCTCCCACACCGCCTTCGTGCAATTTACCGAACCCATGAGATGCACCTCGACGACGAGACGAAAATCTTCGAGGGGCATCTTGGCAAACGTCTTGTCGCGCAGGATGCCGGCATTGTTGACGAGGATGTCAATTCGGCCCCACTTGTCCATGGCTTGTTTGACCATGTCCTCAACTTGTTCAAAATCGGCAACGTTGGCACCGTGGCTTATCGCTTCACCGCCGGCTGCTGTGATTTCCTCGACGACAGCATCGGCATGCGCCGCAACACCGTTTTCATCACGAAGATCGTTCACGATCACTTTCGCGCCACGCTCTGCCAGGGCAAGGGCATGACAACGTCCAAGGCCCTGACCTGCGCCGGTAACTATGGCAACCTGGCCATCAAGTTTGATACTCATTATTCGTCCTCACTCTCTTGTTTTATTCCGTCGGGTTTACAACGAACATTGACAGGATCTCGGCGATCAATGCCGGTGTCTTCTCACCTTCTATTTCGACCGTTACGGCAGTCTTCATCAGCCATTGCCCGGTGTTCTTTTCGGTCACATCGAGAATCGTCTGTCGCGAGCGAATACGCTTGCCAACTCGCACTGGCATCAGGTAACGCACTTTGTCGGAGCCGTAGTTGATCCCCATGGCGAGACCCTCTGGAACAATTGCAGTTTGCGCATTCAGGTATGAAAGTAACGACAACGACAGGAACCCGTGTGCGATCGGTCCACCAAACGGCGTTTGTGCCGCTTTCTCAGCATCCACGTGTATGAACTGAAAATCATTAGTCGCATCAGCGAACTGATCAACACGTTCCTGCGTAATTTCCAGCCATTCGGACGGTGGAAGTTCGGAACCAACCAGCTGCGGAAGGTCTGCCGCTTTGACGGTTTCTGTCATTGGATTACTCGCTCGGTATTGATCACTCAGCCACGCCATGCTGACACGTTTGGATATATGACCCGTGTCGCCTGGGTGACGACTGCCGCCCTGACGACTGGCTAGGCCGCGCCCAATCCAAAGAATTTGCCAGGATGAAAAGGCTGCCACTCGTTGCGTCGCTGTGACAGCCGATCAGCAATGATGAATAGCGCCTGGGCATTTACCCCCATCCCGGTGTGGCTGCCGTAAACCTCGATATTCTCGATTTGATCGTGGCCGCCGTGCTGGAGGCAGGCGCGCCAGTGGCAGACTCCGTCCATCTTGCTGTAGATCGACGTCGTCGGGACCGGCGGTGCCGCACTGATCTGCCATTGCTCGTGTTCGATTTGCTCTGATTTAGTCTCGTGGTCAGGGTTAAACATCTTGTAGATGTCCGAAACCCGTGAAGCATTGCCTTCCGGATCGTTGAATGGACTACCCAGGGTGACGACCTGGCGGACCGCATCCGGAAGGCGCTTGGCTAACTCCCGACCGTAAATGCCACCGAGGCTTTGCCCCACGATGCTCACACGACAATCGTATTGCTCATTTAGCTGCATCAGGAGTTTGCCAACACCCTCGAACAGTTCGTGCCGGATCCCGAAATTCACACCCTGCTTCCACCCACAGGGCAAGTACCCGAGTGCGGAGAGAAAGTGCCTCATGACCGTGGTTGAACGATCGCCCGCTGTGAAACCGGGTATGACCAGGACCGGATGCCCATCGCCACCTCGTAACGCGCTCAACCAGGGCTCGGAGAGGTGCAGCGCTCCAAGTTCAACTGAGGCGCGCAGTGGTTCGGTCAGGTACAGGAGCTCGCTTGGGGGTCGGAATTGCTCTCTCAGTGTTCGGCTCATTTTTTGGTTTCTTTCGGGTCGGACTTCCCGGCTGGAATCGTCGCCAATTCAGCAAACGATGCATGTAGCAACTCGGCGTAACGTGATGGGTCAGGCAGCATTTCCCGGCAACACGTCACGCCAATACTGACCTCACCGCAATAGCTGCCGACGGAATGGAACAAGCCATTTCCATCGACGCTGGGGCCGGTCCCCCAACCGCGAATGTGTTTCGCGCCATTACTGTAAAATGGCACCGGAGACCCGGGCACATTCGTAATAACGGTATTGAATTCCGGCGTTGTAAAATTTGCGAGCCCTTGTTCTGCCGCAACACGCGCGCCAAGTACACCAAGCCCCATCGGTATGAACTCTGACATCTCGACCATCGACTTGGCGCCGACGGCGCTGGTGTAATGCTTAGCTTCCAGCGTCGATGCGCGAATGGCCAGGAGTCGTTCTTGTGCACCTTCGATGTTTGTGTGCAGTGGAACTGACATGGAAACGACCTCGTTACCGCCGGTCGCGGTCGAATTCGGGTCACGGACGTTAATTGGACACATCGTAACCAGACTTGTATCGGGCAGTTCGTCCTTCTCAAGAAGATACTGGCGCAAGGCGCCGCCGCAGATGGCAAGCACAACATCATTGACAGTGGCACCGACTGCATTTTTTATTTGCTTTATCTCTTCGAGCGGGAGCGTGACGCCCTCGAAGACGCGGTGTGGGGAGACAACCTTGTTGAAGCGTGTACGCGGCACTTCGGGCGGCGGTTTTAGCTCCCCGCTAACTGTCGCTTCAATGGCTTTTTGCCAGACCGGGGCTGACTTTTGCAGAAACTCGAGGTATCGGAACGGCCTGGTCGCGTTGTGTTCGGTCGCCTTTGCGAGAAGTTCAAAGGACGTCGGAGGTGCGTCAGCTTCCCAGGTTTCTGCACCTTCTACCTCTCGTATCTCCGGTGTGGCATCGCACATGGCAGTAGCAACTTGTTGGCTTGTAACACCGTCAATAGCCGCATGGTGCAGCTTCGTCACCATCGCAAAGCAACCCTTCGGAATGCCCTCAACATTGTCGAGGCCTTCGATGATGTACAGCTCCCACAGTGGGCGCGAACGATCAAGTGCCCTGGCATGCAGACGAGCAACCTGGATGCATAACTGGCGCCAGTCGCCTGGTTTGGGTAGTGCGATGTGTCGAATATGAAATTCGGGGTCAAAGGATTCGTCCCGAACCCAATAAGGAAAATCTGCGTGAAAAGGAACCTCGACGATGCGCTGCCGCAAATAAGGCGCGAGATGTGCCCGCTCCCTTACAGTTTGAATGATGCGTTTGAAGCGGACGATACCGTCAGGCGCCGTCGACGGATCGAATATGCCGACCGAACCGATGTGCATCGGTGCATTCGGTGTCTCTGAAAAGAGGAATGCTGCGTCAAGTCCACTTGTCTGTTGCATACGAGATCCAGAATTTGAGTGCTGCGGCAGTCAAAGAAAACGCATATCCGTCTTTAGATCAAGCTGGACATGCATCACTGCAGGGGCTCCCGGACAGGGGCCCCTGCAACTTGATGTTAATCAGGCGGCCTTCTTTGAAGCTGCCTTGGCTTTTGGTGCTGCCTTGGCTTTTGGTGCTGCCTTGGCCGGCGTGTAGATGGTCTGCAAATCCTTAACCAGGGATTCCCATGCCTTGGTGTTCTCTTCCTGCAGATTGGCGAGATCTTCGCGAATCTTTTCCTCAAAACCCAGGTTGGCTTCAAACGCCTGGTTGAACGTTTTCGACTCAGTCATCTCTTTGAAACTCGCGATGCGAGCATCGGTCAGCTTTGTGAATGCTTCGCCATTGCGTTTTACCAGGTCATCGTAGTACTCGGCCTGGGCTTTCCAGGCATCGCTGTACGACTTCGCAGCATCATCAAAGAATTCCTTGATTTTCTCGGGGGTCATTTGGGTCATGGCTTGCGCTCCTATTATTTTGCACTGCAAAAGATTAGTGTTTAATATAGCATCAGGAAGCGGAAAGTCAAGATATTTTTTTGCAATCGCAAACAATTCAAAGTAATATAAAACAATAACTTAGTGTTTTTCGACAACATTTATTCCGCAATGCATATCAAAAATGGAGCACCGCGGTGAGACGACTCAAGAAATACCCGAACCGGCGTATTTACGATACCGAAACCAGCAATTTTGTGGCGCTGGCCGAGATTCGCCAGATGATTATCGACCGGGAATCGATCCAGATCGTGCACTCGAAGACAGGCGAGGACCTGACGCGCAGTGTGCTGCTTCAGATCATTACCGAGATGGAGACCGAGGGTTACGAATCGCTCCTGACCAACCGTGTGCTCGAAGAACTCATTCGTTTGTACGGGAACGAGTTTGTAGCAATGATCGGGCCCTATATCGAACAGCAGATACTTCAGTCTCTCGCGATGCAGGATCTTGTACATGAGCATCTGAAAACAACCTTCGCCCAGCCCTACCCCTCGCCCGACCAGGCGATGAAACAGATGCTTGAGCAGTATCAGAAACTGACTGGACAAAAACCGCCTGCGGCGCAACCGCCGGATGACGATCCGGAGAAAGATGCATGACCAGCGCCGACGCGAGCTCGATGAGGACACTTCTCGAGCGTCAGAAGATGGCCTGCATTTGCGACGGCCTGCCATCCACAGAGCAGCGAATCGAGCGCCTTAACAAGGCTATCGACTTGCTGATCACGCACAGCGACGCGCTTTGTGCGGCCATGCGAGATGACTTCGGCCATCGATCAATGGATGCGTCACTCGCATTCGACATCGGCGGCTCGATCGACGCACTTAAGTATGCAAAGAGGCACCTGCGCAAATGGATGCGCCCCGAGAAACGGTCCCCGCAGTTTCCGCTGGGCCTGTTTGGTGCCAAAGCCAGCGTCAGATATCAGCCCAAGGGCGTCGTCGGCATTATCAGTCCCTGGAACTTCCCGGTTAATCTCGCGTTCGCCCCCCTGGCCGGGGTGCTGGCGGCGGGCAACCGCGCCATGATCAAACCTTCGGAGTTTACAGAGCAAACTTCAGGGCTCATGGCTGAACTGATCGGACAGTACTACCAAGAGGACGAGGTTGCCGTCGTGACAGGTGGGCCGGAGATCGGTGCCGCTTTTTCTGAACTGCCGTTCGACCATCTTGTGTTTACGGGTGCTACATCGGTTGCTCGGCACGTGATGCGCGCCGCGGCTGAAAATCTTGTGCCCCTGACGCTGGAGTTGGGTGGCAAGTCGCCGGTTATTGTCGGCAATTCGGCAGACATGCAAAAAGTCGCGCTGCGCACGATGACCTGCAAGACCCTGAACGCCGGCCAGATCTGCCTGGCGCCGGATTACGTGTTGCTGCCGGAGGGCAAAGCGAACGAATTTGCGACCGCCGCAAAAAGTGCGATCGAGACGATGTACCCATCCGGCGTCACACGAAGCGACGACTACACGGCCGTAATCAATGAACGTCATTACAACAGGCTGCAGGCCTGTGCGGAGGATGCCCGCAACAAGGGGGCGAAGATCGTCGATCTTGATTCGAGTGAAACTTCGACGGACTCGCCTTACAGGATGCCGCCCGCGCTCGTTCTTGAACCTGAGGACGACATGCAGGTTATGCAGGACGAGATATTTGGGCCCTTGCTGCCTGTCAAAACATACAGCAGCATTGAGCAAGCCATAGCCTATATCAATGCGCGACCGCGCCCGTTGGCTGTCTATTATTTCGGCGACGATACCGCCGAGCAGGATCGCGTCCTCACTGAGACTGTCTCGGGCGGCGCAACAATCAACGACGTCCTGTTTCACATTGCGCAGGAGGACCTGCCTTTCGGTGGCATCGGTCCATCAGGAATGGGCTGCTACCACGGCAAGGATGGCTTCAATGAATTCAGCCATCGGAAGGCCGTGTACACGCAAACCAAGGCGGACCTGATGAGTGTATTGCGCCCTCCCTATGGCGAGAAGTTCAGGAAGCTCATGGGGAGCCGCCTGAAACACTGACCATGTCGCACTAGTGACAGTCCGGCAAAGCCCGTTGGCGCATAGTTGGAGACTTAGAATGCTATTTCCCCGACCTGTACCGTGGAGGAATCCAACGTGGCAAACCTGGATCAATTTCGCCAAGAAACCCGTGCCTGGCTGGAAGAAAACTGTCCGGCCTCGATGCGCCAGCCCATCAAGTCCGACAAGGACCAGTGCTGGGGTGGACGCAACTGCGAGTTTCTAAACGACGACCAGCGTATCTGGCTCGAACGCATGGCAGAGCGCGGCTGGACCGTGCCGCAATGGCCCGCAAAGTACGGCGGCGGCGGCCTTGGCAAGGATGAGGCCAAGATTCTGAAGCAGGAAATGGCACGCATTCACGCGCGCCGTCCGCTCGACAGCTTCGGGATCGACATGCTTGGGCCGGCACTTCTGAAGTTTGCCAGCGAGGAGCAAAAGCAGCGCTTCATTCCGCCAATCATTCGCGGAGAAATTCGCTGGTGCCAGGGCTACAGCGAACCCAATGCAGGATCAGACCTTGCCAGCCTGCAGGCGCGGGCTGAGGACAAGGGCGACCACTACCTCGTCAGCGGTTCAAAAGTCTGGACGTCCTATGCGGATAAGTCAGACTGGATCTTCTGCCTGGTGCGCACCGACTTCGATGCACCAAAACACCAGGGAATCAGTTTCCTGCTGTTCGACATGGAATCTCCTGGCGTTTCTACCCTGCCAATTAAGTTGATAAGCGGCTTCTCGCCGTTCTGCGAGACGTTCTTCGAAAATGTCGAGGTGCCCAAAGAAAACCTTGTTGGCGAAATCAACAAAGGCTGGGACATCGCCAAGTACCTGCTGACGCACGAGCGCGAAATGATCGGCGGCTTCGGGTTATTGCGCGCCGGCGCGACCTCTCTTGGGCAAAAAGCCGTTGCTGCCCTGGGAACCCGTGACGAACGCCTGGCCGAGGGTGGCCTGCGTGGCGATATCGCTGCGTTTGAAATCGATGAAATGGCATTTGCAGCAACCCTTGAGCGCGTTGTTGACGAAGCCAAGGCCGGGCAAGGCGCCGGTGCTGCCTCGTCTCTTATCAAACTCTATGGCACGGAACTGAACAAGACGCGCAATGAGCTGCTGATGTCACTCGGAGGCAGCGACGCCTTGTATTGGGGCGACGAGGCAGACATGACCGCTTCCAAGGACTGGCTGCGCAGCAAGGGAAACTCGATCGAGGGAGGCACCTCTGAGATTCAGCTGAACATTATCGCAAAGAGAATTCTGGGCTTGCCAGGCTAAGCGCGGCGGGACAAAGGGAGAACACTATGGCTCTGATACTGAACGAAGAGCAACAGATGCTTCGCGAATCGGCGAAGTCGTTTATCGAAGAGAGTTCGCCGGTGAGCGCGCACCGTGAACGGCGCGATCGCGGTGATGAATGGTCACCCGAGCTATGGCAGGGCATGGCGGAAATGGGCTGGGCCGGCATGACGATACCGGAGGCTTACGGCGGGCTGGAGTTCGGCTACGTCGGCGCGGGCCTCGTCATGGAAGAGTGTGGGCGTGTACTCGCGCCCTCGCCGTTGCTGTCGTCAGCGTTTGTCTGCGGATCGCTGATCACGAGTCTTGGCAGTGATGAGCAAAAAGAGACCTTGCTACCAGCTATCGCGAGTGGCGAGACAATTCTCGCCCTGGCCATCAGCGAAACAGATCGCTTCGACCCGACCGCGATGACGCTCAATGCACAAGCAGATGGCGATGGCTTTATGCTCAATGGCAGCAAGCGCCACGTACTTGACGGCCAAATTGCCGGCACCTTCATAGTTGCCGCCAACTCCGCGGATGAGGTGGGGAAAACAAGCCTGTTCATCGTCGCCAGCGACGCTCCGGGTATCGCCATCGAGGCGACCCGAAATGCCGACAATCGCCTTGTGAGCAGCATCCAATTCGACGGAGTTCGCGTTGCTCCCGAGAACCTCCTGGGTGCGCCGGGCGCCGCATTGCCAGCGCTCGAGCGCGCTCTCGATATTGGTGCCGTTCTATCGGCCGCGGAGCTCAGTGGCGTCGCGCAGGAAGCCTTCGAGCGTACGCTCGAGTACCTGAAGGAGCGCAAACAGTTCGGCGTTCCCGTGGGCAGCTTCCAGGCCCTGCAACACCGCGCTGCGCAGCTTTTTTGCGAACTTGAACTCTGCAAGTCAGTAATCCTCAAGGCCGAGCAGGCGATCGACGAGGACTCACCGGAACGCTCACGACTCGCAAGCCTGGCCAAGGCAAAAACTGCGAAGACGGCAAGGCTGGCCGTAAACGAGGCCGTGCAGATGTTTGCCGGCATCGGCATGACCGATGAGTTCGACATCGGGTTCTTTATGAAGCGCGCCGCGGCCGCATGCCAGGAATTTGGTGACTACTACTACCATGCGGATCGCTTTGCGCTGCTTGGGGGATATTGAGTTATGCATTATCCGGAAGTCTTTGCTGCTATCGCGGCGGTTACGAGTCCTGAAGGGCCGTTTCCGATAATCGAGCAGGAAATCGACGGTGTACCGCAGAAGGTCTTTGGCGGCTTACCTGACAACCTTCGGGACTACTTTGCATTTGCCGCGTCACACGGCGACAAGGAATGCCTTGTCGATAAGGGACGGCGCCTGTCATTCAGCGACGTTGCGAAGCAGGTAGGGAGCCTGGGATTTGCTCTGTCGGAGCAATACGGCGTTAGCAAGGGCGACCGAGTCGCGATTGCCATGCGCAATTCGCCCGAGTGGTGCATCAGCTTCATGGCAATTACCTCGATCGGCGCGGTCGCGGTACCCATGAACTCATGGTGGCAAGGTGAAGAACTCGCCTACGGGTTGAGTGACTGCGACGCGTCGCATGTCATCCTTGATGCCGCCCGGTTCCAGCGGCTCGCGCCGCATTTGCAGGACTCGGCCCTCGTAGTCATTGGCATGGAGAACGAAGGCAAGGCACTGCCTGAGAATGTCGCACGTCTCGAGCCATTGCTTGCTGGCGATGGTGTGCTACCGGCAATCCAGATTGAATCCCAGGATCCGGCGGTCATACTCTATACATCGGGTAGCACCGGTCGTCCCCGGGGCGTCCTGTCGACCCAGCGCAACGTACTCTCGGCGCTTGGCACCTGGCTGGCCATTGGCACAGCCGTGGCAGTCGCGTCCGGCACAATCGGCCAGGAACCAGAGGAACAGCCGGGCATTCTCCTTACAGTACCGCTGTTTCATGTCACCGGACTGAACAGCCTGTTCCTGCTCTCGCTCGGAATCGGGCGCAAAATCGTGATGATGTACAAGTGGGACATCGACGCTGCGCTTGAACTCATCCAGGCGGAGAAGATAACGCATTTCAATGGCGTGCCAACGATGTCCATGGAGCTGATGAAGCATCCGCGTCGTGACGAGTTCGACCTGTCGAGTCTGCTGGAAATTGCCTCGGGCGGTGCCGCCAGGCCGGCCGACCAGGTAGGGACCCTGATAGACCTATTCCCTGGCGCTAAACCCTCTGCGGGCTATGGGCTCACCGAAACGAATGCAGTGGGTTGCATCATCGGCGACGACGACTACGCGGAACGGCCCGGTTCGGTGGGCCAGGCCACGCCACCGCTTGTGGACCTGAAGCTGGTCGATGAAAACGGCAATGAGGTCAAACAAGGTGAGCGCGGGGAAATCTGCCTGAGATCGCCCGCCATCGTAAGCGAGTACCTGAACCAGCCGGCCGCGACCGAAGCAGCCTTCAAGAACGGCTGGTTCCACACGGGTGATATCGGTTACCAGGATGAAGAAGGATTTGTCTACATCGTGGACCGCATCAAGGAAATTATCATCCGTGGCGGCGAGAACATCAGCTGTACTGAGGTTGAAGAGGCAATCTATGCGCACCCGGATTGTCTCGAAGCCGCCGTCTTCTCAGTACCGGACGAACGGCTCGGGGAAATCGTAGGCGCGGCAATCCACGCGCGACCCGGTTGCGGCATCAATGATGAACAGATGAAAGCGTTCCTGGCTGGCAAGCTCGCCGGGTTCAAGGTACCGGCACACATCTGGCTGTGCGACGAAAGCCTGCCGCGCATCGCCTCAGGAAAGATCTTCAAGAAACAGATCAGGGCTGAATGTATCGCCAAACTCGAGCTTTGCCATGTTTGAATTCGACCCCAGAGCCAAGTATTTGATGCCGGCGCACTTCGGCGTTCCTGAAATGCCGAAGCCGCCTTCCGGTTGGTACCGCGACGTGACCACAATGAATGTCCAGTACCTTACGGACCGTGAACGGCTGCAGGCATTGCTGCCGCACCCATTCAAAGTCGCCGAGGAGGCGCTGGTTACCGTCACCTATGCCCAGAGCAGAGATATCGACTGGCTCGCAGGCCGCGGCTACAACCTGATCAGTGTTAATGCGGCTGTGGTATTCGAGGGCGACCAGGAACAGCTTGAGGGTTCCTTCACACTTGTAGTCTGGGAGAACCTGGCGGATCCGATACTGTCCGGCCGGGAACTGACAGGGATACCCAAGATCTTTGCCGACATCGATGATCACACGGTTACAGATGAAGAGTGGCGTTGTGGGGCAAGCCACTTTGGCAGTGCTATTGTCGACTTGTCTATCCGCAACCTCACCGTACCAACGGCAGAACAGGTTGCCGCCGCGCAGGCGGAACAGGAGAGCAAAGACAACCCCATGGCGTGGCGCTACATCCCGGCCGTCGGTGGGTTTGGTGCCGCGATCAGCGAGCCGACAATCTACCCGTCCAAGAATGTAATCACCGACGCACAAATCGGCGAAGGCCGTATTGAGTGGCATAGGCTGACCTGGGAGCAAAACCCCACGCAGTTTCATATCGTCAATAAACTTGCCGACCTCCCCGTTCTCGAATACCGGCCCGCCATCGTGACCAAAGGCAGCACCAATCTTTTCCTCCCAGAGCGCTGGCCGCGATCGTTGGCCCCGAGGGCCGCGCGGACCATCGAGGAAATTCAGAAGATTTGCTACGTTGGTGCCGGCACGATGGGCTGTGCCAATTCACTGGTTGCGGCCATATCAGGTTACGACGTCGTTATTTACGACCTGTCGAAGGAGAGTCTTGCTCAGGTAACCGACAAACATCGTGAAATGGGAGCCTACCTCGTTGCCACTGGCTACTGTTCCGCAAAAGAGCTCGAAGCAAGCGCAGCGCGCGTCTCTTTGGAACAAGACTTGCAAAATGCAGTTGCTGGCGCGGACCTCATCAGTGAATCCATCGTTGAAGATCTCGAGATCAAACGCGAAGTCCACAGTGAGCTGGATAAATTGTCCCCGGCCAACGCGATCTTGACGACGAACACATCGGGATTCTTAGTCTCGGATATTGAAGATATTGTCCAGCGTGGCGATTGTTTTGCTGCCCTGCATTCGCACTACGGGTCTCCTTTGATCGATATTGTTCGTGGTCCACGAACGAGTGACTCAACCATCGACGTGCTTGAGCGCTACGTCCTGAGTCTGAAATGCGTGCCACTTATTCTGCACAAGGAGAATCGGGGCTACGTCTACAATGGCCTGATGGGGGCCGTGCTGACGGTCGCGCTGATTCTTCTTGTCGAAGGCATCGCAAGCAAGGAGCAAATCGACGCGGCCTGGATGAAGCATCGCCGGGCAGACAGGGGACCGTTCGGGCTGATGGACCTGTTTGGCCTCAATGTCGTCTACGACGGTTGGAAACACCGAGAATCCGATCCGGGCGAAGACATTCTGCAACCAAAGATCGCTGCATTTCTCGAGTCATACGTAAACCGGGGCGAGTTCGGCTTGAAAAGCGGCAAGGGTTTCTACAGTTATCCGAATCCCGAGTACGAGCAATCGGATTTTGTAGATAGTGCCGGTGAAACCACGATCCCGAATCTTGCGATGACAACGGCGCTGATAAGCCATGCCATTCTTTTGGCATCCAGAAATATTGCCAGCACCGGGGAAATTGATCGGGCCTGGATGGTCGGACTGAACCTGGACACCGGTCCGTTCGTTATCCTCGAGGAAATCGGGGTTGACGCATTCAGGCAGTTGCTGCACAGCGACGCGAACATGCTCTCTCCGTCGGACACGAAAAACATTGAAGAGTATCTGGAGCAGAAAGAGGCAGAGGAAGCCGCCCTTGCCTGAGCTCGACTTACACGAGCTGTTTAATCTGGACGACAAGGTTGCATTGGTGACCGGCGGCTCTCGCGGGATCGGGTACATGATGGCGCAGGGTCTATTGCAGGCGGGCGCAAAGGTCTATATCACGGCACGAACCGAGGAGGTTTGCCGGCAGGCGGCAGGCGATTTGAGTCAATATGGCCTATGCGAATCGTTGCCGGCCAACATCAATGACGCCACTGCTCGTGAGCAGCTGATTTCAAAAATCAGCGAAGTCGACGGCAAACTCGATATCCTGATCAACAACGCGGGAACGGCCTGGGGAGACAGCTACGAGAACTATGCTGTGGAGGCGTTCGACAAGGTACTGCAATTAAACGTGGCTACTGTATTCGCAATGACGCGTGACTTCACGCCGTTACTCGAAAAAGCCGCAAGCGAGGATGAGCCAGCGCGTGTCATCAGTATCGGCTCAATGGATGGCCTGCACATTCCGACCGTGCACGGCGTTGGGACCTACGCCTACACCGCCAGCAAAGCGGCGGTCCATCACCTGACACGCCATCTTGCGGTGGAGCTGGGACCGCGACATATTACCGTCAACGCCATTGCACCGGGCTTTTTTCCGAGCAAAATGACGGACCAGATTTTCGAACATTTCGGTGACCAGATTAAGCGCAACAGTTTGCTTGGACGCGTCGGCAAACCGGAAGACATCGCCGGACTCGCCATTTTCCTGAGCTCGTGCGCGGGCGCCTACATTCACGGGACGGTCATACCGGTGGACGGTGGCACGATCATTAATCATCGTCACTCATAACACCTGAGGGGTCACGGCGTGCCTTCGTCATCCTCACGCGGGCTTATCGAGACGAACTCGGCACCGCGCTCACTCGCGGACAACACGGTAAGGCAGTAGCCGCGCCATTCAACCGTATCTCCCTGCCTGGGTATTCGGCCCAACAATTCCGACAATAGGCCGCTCAGGGTTGCAACCTCAATGTCGTCAGGCATCTCGATGCCAAGCAGTCGGCAGACGCGGTGTAACTCAGCACTCCCAAATGCCCTGACTGTGCCGTTCGGATGCTGCCACAGATCTTCATGGGGCAGGTCGGACTCATCGAAGATGTCGCCGACGACTTCCTCGATGACGTCTTCAAGCGTGACGATGCCCTGAAAATCGCCGTACTCGTCGACAACCAATGCCATGTGCCGACGCGTTTGCCGAAAGGTTCGCAACAGTGAATCGAGCGCAACGGTCTCTGGCACGACGATTGCCTCGTGCACCAGGGACTGCCATCTGACCGTATCCGATGTGGATTCGACAAATTGCGAGAGGACCTCCTTGGCGAAAACGACGCCAACAACCTGATCGAGGTCACCGCTGGGCGAGTAGGGAAACCGGCTGAATCCCGACTTCTGGATGGCTTGCATGACGTCCGCGCGGCTGTCGTCGTGTGACAGGAACACGACTTCCTGCCGCGGCACCATGACATTGGTCGCCCCGAGTTTGCGCAGTTGCGATGCACCCACAATCATCCCTGCGGCCTGCTCGCCCACAACACCTTCGCTGCGGCCAATCGAGGCGAGGAGACGAATTTCATCCAGGGAGGTGACCGGCGCCTGCTTGTCACTACGTAACGACCGCGAAATAAACTCACTGGCAAGAACCAGCGGACGCAATATGATCGTCAATCCTCGAATCCCGTAGGCGACCGGCTTCGCCAGCTTCGCGGCGTACGCCACGCCCAGTGTCTTCGGGATGATCTCCGTCAACAACAGGACCGCCACCGTGAATACGAGCGTGAAGATCCACAGCGTCTCCGGATCGAACACATCCGCATAGGTCGCACCGGCCACGGCAGTTCCGATCGTATGTGCCGCTGTATTCGTTATCAGGATTGCCGATATCGGGATGTCGATGCGCTCCTTGAATGCCTTGAGGATCCGTCCTGACTGCTTTCCTTTCTCAACCAGCACCTCGACCTGGGCGTGATTCATTGAGAGCAGCACCGATTCGAAGATCGAGCACATGAACGAGACGACTAGCGCGACAGTGACCGCTACAAGAAAGACTTGCATGGAACCCTCCTCCTCTGCAGCTCATATTGTAGCGAGTTGGGCAAAAAAAAAGCCCGGCTTTCGCCGGGCTTCTTGATCTTCTCCGAGAGAAAGAACGGCTTCGTCGCTCTCGCACGTCCATGTGCTTCGCGACATTAGCCCGTCCTGGGCGTCACATCATGCCGCCCATGCCTCCCATTCCGCCCATGTCCGGCATTGCCGGCATGCCTGCAGCTTCATCCTGCGGTGCGTCAGCGACCATTGCTTCGGTCGTGAGGAGCAGGCCCGATACGCTGGCAGCGTTCTGCAGTGCATAACGGGTAACCTTGGTCGGATCCAGAATACCCGCCTCGATCATGTCGCCGTATTCGCCTGTGGCAGCGTTGTAACCGAAGTTACCCTTGCCCTCGGCAACAGCGTTCAGAACGACGCTTGCATCACCACCCGCATTGCGGACGATCTGGCGCAGCGGCTCTTCAACCG
>JAIBDF010000176.1 GCA_024679535.1 Chromatiales bacterium | reverse complement strand
TAATTGGAGAATAATGCCGGCCATCACGGCCTGGATGGTGTCGCCGCAGTAACAATCTGTTTCTACTTGTATCGGACAACCGACCGCCGCATTCTGGCTACTACGAGGAACTGTCGGCGACCGCATAGTTCCGTTCCTGGCCGTTAGCTGCCTGTCAAATTGATCAATTTCCGGCTGACTGAGCGTCCGCTTTCGATGAAAGCAGACTTTCAGAATCCGGCCTCCGAAATTCACCGATTGAAGTCACCCCGTGGAAGCAGCCGTTCGGGTAATATCGGCATTTAGGTCTACTTATGACCCCAAGCGGACGTTGGCAAATTGGCTAGGAGCGCTGGATGCCGAACACAAGAGATACGAAGATCAACCTTCAACGACGTGCAATTGTTGCCGGTGCAGTGGCCGCGTCCACCCAACTGATTTCTCCGCTTTCCGCCTTTGCAGATACTAAACGTCCCGCATCATCAGGGAGTAAGAGAATGGACATAGACCGTTTTGTTGCTGACTGCATCGCCGCAAACGAAGAGTCGGATGCTCAAGCTGCTGTCAACGAATTACTTGCCCGAGCTGTCTCAACACCAGATGCTGTTTTGACGGCGCTAGGTGATCCTGACAAAGCCGGACTCAACGTACTTCTAAGTTCTCCAACCCTGACAATTTTCGCAGCTACATGGACCCCTCAGATGAACCTCATGCCTCACGATCACCTGATGTGGGCCAACATCGGAATCTACACAGGTCGCGAGGACAATATATTCTGGAAGAGGACCTCTGACGGGATCAAGGCATTCGGTGCAGATGCCCTGTTTGTAAGAGACACCGCCATGCTGCCCGAAGACGCGCTGCATTCGGTTACTAATCCATTGAAGCGCTTTACCGGTGGTATTCACATCTATGGCGGTGATTTCTTCGATACGACCCGGAGTCAGTGGAACCCCGAGACTTTGGAAGAGGAACCTTCGGACGGCGCGAAAATTCGTGAGATGTTTCGACGCGAAAACGAAAGGTTGGGGATCGACCAAGACTCGTAGTCGAGTCATGAGTGAATCGCCGCTCTTGGCCGTTAGCAGATCCTGAGATCAGTCGATTTACCACATCTGAACGTCCGCTGTTGGTAAGAGCGGACATTTAGCCTGGTCGGATGTCCGCTAACAACCCCAGAGCTGCCGTTGGTGAAAGTTGAGTAAGAATGTCGGCTTGTGACCCACAGCGGTCGTTCGCGTAATAGAGCGGCGCCACGCCCTCAATCCACGCCCTCAATCCTTGGGTTTGATGCCCCCGACGGTCTTAGGTGGTCGATTTGAAGACGTGACGCGCGCAACCTTCTCGTGGTGCTTCCTTCCTGCCTTACTTAGGCGCGGTCGCGAAGATCTCGGGCGGTTCCGTGCCCTGGTGAAGGGTCAGGAGCAGTCCAAAGCCGGCCGCATCATCGACTGCCCTCGAGAGTGATTCCTCGTAGCAGTCTTCAGCAATCTTTATGAACCTCAGGCTTCTGCTCTCCCTGGCGCGTCGGACGCCGCAGACCGATTCCGAGGCGACCTGCAAGCGGCGATACAGAACCGCAACGCCCTTCTCGTTATTGAGGTTCAGATCCGCATAGGAAACCTTAACGGAGCGTTTTTCCACGTGGGCCGAGTCACCGAAGGCATAGACGTGGTCGTCGATTTCCGCGGTGGGCTTGGTCGTGTTGGCTTCATCGCCGTAAGCGATCCCGGAACCGAATGCCGAGGCAATCGCGAACGCCGACATGAATGTTACGAATGTGCGTAGTACTTTCATTGTTGTCCTCCTGGCTGGTGGGTTCGTGCGCCAGTATCTGTTGCGGGGCCAGGAAACGCCTGAAGAAGAGCAGCAGAATTAGTGGTTTCTTTGTGGAGAAAAGGTGGAGGAACGGATCATCAGGGCTATCTTCGTAGTCTGGACTGGGCCGTTCCCAGAGCTGGAATTTGTCTTAGACCAGATCTAAAGTACGTGCATCCCCGAATCGACAGCGGGTTCTATATGTAAAACAATTGCTTACCAAATGCCCATCGATCTGACGCAAGGATTCCGATTCGGCGCGTTCACTGCTGAGCCGCTGAAAGGGTCGGTTGCGGGCGAGGATGGGCAATCTCGCCACCTGGCGCCGAAGGCGATGGACGTGCTGGTCCGGCTCGCCGAAGCTGCCCCCTCTCCCGTAACCCGAGACGACTTGATCACTGCGGTCTGGGGTGAGGGCTACGTGTCCGAAGAGGTTTTGACGCATGCGATCATGGAGCTTCGCCATGCGCTGGATGACTCGCCGACCAAACCGCGATACATCCAGACGATCCCCAAGCGCGGCTACCGTTTACTGAAGAAAGCCCGGCCAATCGGTGACCAGACGCCCGCTCGGGAAGGGGGAAAGCGGCGTTACCTGGTCATTGCCGCCTCGTTGGTGCTTGTCTTCGCGGCTTGCGGTTGGATTGTGATGGATCTGGCATGGAACGCCGAGCCGACCGAAGCCGCCTTAGAGCCCGACGAAGTGACCGTGTCCGCCATCAACGTGAATCCTTCGCCACGGATCGCTGTACTGCCGTTTGCCGACCTGAGTCCTGATGGAGACCAGGGATATTTCTCCGATGGCATCTCCGAGGAAATCCTTAACCTTTTGGGCCAGGTCGAGTCGCTCACGGTCATCGCGCGACATTCAGCGTTCTCATTCAAGGGACAAAATGTCGATATTCCGACGATAGCGGCCAAGCTGGACGTGTCATATGTGCTGGCAGGCAGCGTGCGTCGCAGCGGTGATCGTGTGCGCATCACCGCGCAACTGATAGATGCGAAGGACAGCAGTAACCTTTGGGCCGAAGCCTATGATCTTGACTATAGTGCCCAGAGTCTCATTGAAATCCAGAGCGAAATTGCGCGCGCTATCACTGGCCAGCTGCGCTTAACGCTGACTGGCGACGTCGAGGGGCGCCTGGCCAGGGTGCCGACGGAGAATACAGAAGCGTATGCATCTTATCTTCTTGGCCGTGGGCGGCTTAAGAATCGCAAGGTCGCCGAGCTGGCCGATGCCGTCGAGCAATTTTCGCTGGCGATCGAGCTTGACCCGCAGTTTGCCGGCGCCTACGCGGGCCTTGCCGACGCGTGTGGCCTTTACGCTTCGCACTCGGGCGGACAGGTTGAAGTTTATTACGAATACGATTCGTACTCGGGCGGACAGAGCAATGAACATTGCCCGTCATCGCTGGCTGGACGTGAACAGCTCGCGCGCAAGGCGCTCCAACTGGATCCCGAGTCCGCTGAGGCTTGGATAAGCCTCGGAACTTCGATATGGGAACGGGCGGTACACATGCACGGGACCGAAACCCAGCAAAGGATCCACGAGACGCTCAACGAGGCAATCGCGGCCTTTGAGCAGGGGCTGGAACTCAACCCGACCCTGTCCGAGGGCTACCAGCAGTACGGATTCAACCTTATGTGGATCAATGTCTACCCGGACCCACCATTCGGTTGGATCAAGGCCTGGAAAGCCGGTCGCTGGCATTCGGTCTTTGACAGAGGGCTTGAAGTAGACCCGCTTTCCATTGCCCTGCACGCAAGAAAAACATGGTACCCGGTCACGGTGAGCAGCAAGGAAGAGGCGATGTGGCACGGACACCGGATGGTCAAGATCGCGCCTGAGTCACCGAGCGGCTACGAAACCTTGAGTAGACTGATTTGGCACTTGAATGGACGCATTGACGAGTCGATCGGCTGGATGAGCAAGGCTATGGAAATCGATCCGCAAAGACCAGGGTTTCCTGTGTCCATTGGTCAGGCATACTCCGCGCTCGGTGACCCCGACATGGCGCTCGCCTATTTAGACCTGGCGAATGCCCTTACTTCGCCTTACGCCAAGCCAGCTAAACATGGTTTGCTCGTGGAGCAGTCCATCGTCCGGCTTGTGTCAGGCAAGACCGACGCGCATCAAGTGGCCGAGCTACTACCTCCATCGAGTCAGCCCTTTAGACACGGCGGGGCGGCCCGAGAGGGCATGAGATTGGGCGTATTCGTCGACCTGGTAACCGGGCGACCGGAGGATGCGCTTGCCCGAATGGAGGCGTTTCTTCGAGAGTGTGTAGGCGGGACAGATATCCCGGTGAAGTGGATGAATTGCCCACCTCATCTGGTTCGCGTTTACCAGGAACTGGGCGATCAAAAAGCAGAACAAGCCCTCAGCGACGCGATTGTCCGTAGAGGTAAATTTCTTGGCGACGAGTATCCGGTGGTTTGGTTTCAGTTGCACTATGCGGGCGCGCTCGCTACCGCCGGGCGAACAGACGCAGCGCTCGACGTGCTGGAGAACCTGGTATCGTCAGGTTGGCGAGGTCACCACTCCAATAGACACTTGGGGTTTTTGCTTTGCTGTGATGTCAGTTTCGACGCGATCCGTGACCACGAGAGGTTCCGGGCCATTGCTGCCACGATAGAAGCCGACATGGCGCAGCAACTCGAAAACGTCCGTGAGATGGAGCGGCGCGGCGAGGTACCGACGCTAGAAGAGGTGATCGCTCTTATTGCATCAGCGCAGAACCGCGGCTAAAGCCACTTCAGGCCATCTCAGATTCGAACGGTCGAAAACAAGAGCGGCCGCTGTTAGCCGTTAGCCGCCCTTGAAAATTAAGCTTTTCCGTCTGGATGAACGTCCGCTGTTGGTAAGAGCGGACATTGAGCCTGGTCGGATGTCCGCTAGCCGCGCCAAAGCTGCCGTTCGTGCAAATTAGGCTAAGACATGGGGTATCGAGTTGAGCGCTTTAATAGCAGATCACGTGGGCGTTTGGCACAAGGCGTGTTTGGGAGAGGAGCTAAGTCCGCAGGAACGGATTATCGCCGGGAATATCTACTGGCGCATTCGCTAAAATTAGCGGTCGCTACTGGCTGTAAGCAGAAGTCCAAGTGTTAAAATTGTG
>JAIBDF010000120.1 GCA_024679535.1 Chromatiales bacterium | reverse complement strand
GGTGTTCCTCGCGCAGGCTTACGGACTGGAACTCAGCTTCGGCGTGCAGTTCACGATTGTTGTGATCGCATTGCTGACATCGATTGGCGTTGCGGGCGTGCCGTCGGCATCGCTCGTGGCGATCGCGATCATCCTGGCGGCTGTGGGGCTGCCTGTTGAGGCGATCGGCGTGCTCATGGTCTTCGACCGCATCCTCGACATGTGCCGCACCAGCGTCAATGTGTGGGGCGACGCGTGCTGCGCCACGATCGTGGCGCGCCTGTCAGGCGAAAGAACGAAGGTCGCGATCGAAGGGCCAGGAGACGAGGCCGAAAGCCCCGCCTAGACGTTCGGTACCCACTTTCGGTACCACTTTCGGTACCAGTTACCCTATTTCCCACGATGGGTATTCGAACCTATCTGCTTGTTCGTATTGGGAAATAGGGTAACTGGTACCGAATTACGGGGTGGCGGATTAGTCTTCGTCGAAGACCATGCCCATGATGTTCACGCCGGCGTCGACGAAGGTTGTCTCGCCGGTGATGCCTGATGCCAGGTCCGAGCACAGGAACGCGGCCGTGTTGCCCACTTCCTCGGTCGTGACCGTGCGGCGCAGGGGCGAGGCCTTGACGGCATAGCTCTGCATTTTCCGGAACCCGCCGATACCAGCCGCCGCCAGCGTCTTCACAGCGCCCGCTGAGATCGCATTGACGCGAATCCCCTTGGGGCCAAGATCGGCCGCCAGGAAGCGTACACAGGACTCCAGACTTGCCTTGGCGAGGCCCATGACGTTGTAGTTGGGCACAACCTTGGTTGCTGCGTCGTAGGTCAGCGTGAGAATCGCCGCATCGCGGCCTTCCATCATCGGCAACGCGGCTTTTGCCAGCGCAGCGAGGCTGTAGGCCGATATGTCATGCGAGATCGCGTAGCCCTCGCGAGTGATCGACTCGGTAAAGCCACCCGCGAGCTGCTCACGCGGCGCGAAACCCACGGAATGCACAAGAATATCGAGGCCATCCCAGTGCTTGCCAAGTCCGGCGAACACGGCGTCAATCTCATCATCCGAGGTGACATCACACGGGAAGAGCAGATCGGTGTTCTGGCCGAGGCGCGCGGAGAGTTTCTCGACGCGACTTTGCAGCTTCTCGTTCTGGTAGGTGAATGCAATCTCCGCACCTTCACGTGCAAAGGCTTCGGCGATGCCCGAAGCAATAGAACGATCGCTCGCGACGCCGACGATCAGCGCCTTCTTGCCGGCCATAAAGCCCATAGATTTTCCCCAGTGTGAATCCGAAAGGCGGCTATTTTAGCTGGACTGCGCCGTCACATCGACATACAAGTTAAGTTTCTGGCCCGGTCGCAGAATCTTGTCCTTGTCGATACTGTTCCAGCGGGCGATCTGGTCGATGCCCACCCGAAACTTGCGGGCGATGAGGTACAGCGAGTCGCCGTTGCGCACGGTATAGCGCAGTTTGCGCGTGGTGTTACCCAGCGCAGTGGTTGGTGACGTGCGTGGCTGATCGACCCTGGCGACAGCTTCATCGGTCCAGATCACCAGCTTCTTGCCAACCGACAGCGTGTCACCCGGCGCCATGCCGTTCCAGGCAGCGACCTGGCGATGCGTCACGTTGTAGCGTCGCGAAATCGTCCAGAAACTCTCGCCGCTGCGCACGACGTGCTCGATCTTGTTGCCTGCCCGTTTGCGGTTCTGCGTCTTGGCCAACCGCGCATCCGCACTCTGGCTGTAGGCGCTGAGCGGTTTGGTGGCGACCGGGATCATGAGGTAGTGACCGGCACGAATCGTATTACCGCGCATATTGTTGGCGGCACGCAGAGCCGGGACCGTCGTGTTGTATTTTTCCGCTATCTGCGAGATCGCTTCACCGTTCTTGACCCTGTGGCGCTGCCAGCGCACGCGCTCGTTCGTCGGGACCTGTGCCAGCGCGGCCGTAAACTGGTCGGCGACATCCACAGGCATGACGAGCCGATGCGGGCCCGCGGGGTCCGTTGACCAGCGGTTGTAGCCGGGGTTGTATTGATAGATCGTGTCGACGTTTACGCCGGCCAGTTCCGCAGCGAGCGCGAGGTCCAGCTGCGTGTCGATATCCGCCACGACGAACTGCTGCTCATTCGGCACTTCCGGCAGCGTCAGGTTGTACTTGGCCGGGTCAGCGACAATCTCGACCAGCGCCAGCAGCTTGGGCACGTACATGATCGTTTCTTTGGGTAATTTGAGATACCAGAAATCGATCGGCTTGCCAGCTTTGCGATTCTTACGGGCGGCGCGCAGCACGTTGCCTTCGCCCGAGTTGTAGGACGCAATGGCGTTAAGCCAGTTGCCGTCGTTGAGTTCTTCGAGGTACTCGAGGTAGTCGAGGGCGGCGCGGGTCGAATCGACCACGTCACGGCGGCCGTCATACCACCAGTTCTGTTTCACGCCAAAGCGTTTGGCCGTGCCCGGGATCATTTGCCACAGACCGGCGGCACGCCCATGCGAGTACGCGAACGGGTCGTAGGCGCTTTCGACGATGGGCAGCAGGGCCAGTTCGAGCGGCAGATCGCGGCGCTCGAGCTCGGACAGGATGTACGGCAGGTAGCGCTGGGCGCGCGTAAAGACGCGATTCAGGTAGTCCGGGTGTTTCGCGAACCACTTGAGTTCGGCGGCGGTGCGCTGATTGTCTTCGTAGGTCAGTTCGAAGCCGGCACGCAGCCTCGACAGCACGTCCTCGGCACGGGCAGGCGACGAGGGCATTTCGATGCCAGCGACCGGGGAAATCAGGGTCAGCGTCGGCTCGACGGCCACGGCTGGCGCCAGGAACGCAAAAAAGGTGACAGAGAAGACGCCAAAGGCCCGAATTCTCTGTAATAATTGCTGGGTCATCGCTCGGAAGATGTAAGACATCGGGCTATCCTACTGAGGCGGAACTGTTGTGCAAGGGGTAAATTCACACAAAACGCAGGAATGGCTGCAATCGCCGCTGGGCGAGGCCCTGCTGCAGCAGGAAGCCCGCGTGGTGGAGGAAGCCCTCGACGGCATCTTCGGTGAGCAGTGCCTGCAGCTCGGTATGTGGGGCGAAAACCGGGCGTTCATGCGTTTCACCCGGACCCAACGATGCGCTGTGATAGCTGAGACGGCTGCTGGCGTGCCTTCTGCCATTGGGGAGTTCCACAGGCTGCCCATCGAGAGCGATTCGATCGACGCGGTGCTGTTGCCGCACACACTGGATTTCAGTGATCGGCCACACGAGGTGCTGCGCGAGGTGGACCGTGTCCTGCGCGCGAACGGCCATATTGTCATCCTCGGCTTCAAGCCAGGTGGCCTGTGGGGCCTCCGGCGCCTGATCCCCGGCGCGGGCATGCCGCCGGGTGCGGATCATCTCATCTCGGATCGACGCCTCAGGGACTGGCTCAAGTTGCTCGACATGCGCATCCTGGGTGAGCAGCGTTATTTCTTTCGCTGGCCGCTGCCGCGCAAATCGGTCCGCGGGTCGCTGAAGTGGGAGCTGCGCGGCCAGGCGCTGTGGCCCGAGCTGGCGGCATGCTATATGCTCACGGCGCAAAAGCGGGTCAGCACGATGACGCCGGTAAGGCCGCTCTGGCGGCGCCAGCCAAAAGTCGTCGCGGGTCTGGCCGAACCTTCCACACGCGCATCAAAAATTCGTTTTATAAGATCCGGTTTTGACACAAACGATTGAGATTTACACCGACGGGGCATGCAGAGGGAATCCTGGTCCGGGCGGCTGGGGCGTCTTGTTGATTGCCGGGCGACATCGTAAGACGATGCACGGCGGCGAGACGGAAACCACCAACAACCGCATGGAGCTCACGGCTGCCATCGAGGCGCTGAACGCGCTGAAGGGCGCAAGCCGGGTGGTGCTGCACACGGATTCCAAGTACGTGATGGATGGCATCAAAGAGTGGCTGCCGAACTGGAAAAAGCGCGGCTGGAAAACGTCTGCGAAGAAGCCTGTCAAAAACCAGGACCTCTGGATGGCACTCGACGAGGCAACGGCGCGCCACGACATCCAGTGGAAATGGGTGAAAGGCCACGACGGCAATGAGGGCAACGAAGCCGCGGATGAGCTGGCCAACCTCGGGATTGATGAACTATGAGACAAATCGTCCTTGATACCGAAACGACGGGCCTCTCGGCCGCGCAGGGGCATCGCATCATCGAGATCGGTTGCATCGAGATGGTCAATCGCCGGCTGACCGGGCGCGAATTCCATCGCTTCCTCAACCCGGATCGCGACATCGACGATGGCGCCGTGGCCGTCCACGGCATCAGCCGCGAGCAGCTCGAAACCGAGCCGCGTTTCCACGAGGTCGTGGATGAATTCATCGCGTTTGTGAAAGACGCCGAACTCGTTATTCACAACGCCGACTTCGACGTGGGCTTCATCGAGCACGAACTCCGGCTAATGAAGCACAAGCAGCCGAAAGTCACGGATCACTGCCAGGTGCTCGACACGCTGACACTGGCCCGCGAGATTCACCCCGGCCAGCGCAACAGCCTCGACGCATTGTGCAAGCGCTACGAAGTGGATGCCTCCAAGCGCGACGTCCACGGGGCCCTGATCGACTCCGAGCTGCTGGCTCGCGTATACCTGGCGATGACCGGTGGGCAGTCCAGCCTGCTGCTGGACGAGGAGGATTCCGGTGGCGCCTCTGCCGCTACGAATTCGGGCCTCAAGGCCCGCCCGCAGGACGCTGCTGCCGCGCCGGGCCGGAGCTACCAGCTCACCGTCATCAAGGCTACCGCCGAAGAATCCGCCGCCCACGAAGCCATGCTCGAGAAAATTCGTAAATCCGGTGCGTGCGTCTGGGATATTGACTAGAATTACCCGTTCGCGCCCCCGGGGCCGCAAGCAAGAATAAAGGATAAGCGCCAAATGTCTCACACGTTCGCAGAAGCGTTGCTCAAGAATTTTCTTGGCAATTCTCCAACTTGGTACAAGCTGACGATTATCGGCTTTCTGATCATCAACCCGATTATCGCCATCTACGATCCGTTCGTGGCCGGGTGGGTCCTTATCCTGCAGTTTATTTTCACGCTGGCCATGGCGTTGAAATGCTACCCGTTGCAGCCCGGCGGTTTGCTCGCGGTCGAGGCTATCGTCCTCGGGCTGGCGACGCCGGAAATGGTTTTCCACGAGGCGGAAGTCAATTTCCCGGTCATCATGCTGCTCATGTTCATGGTCGCCGGTATCTACTTCCTGCGTGAGATGCTGCTCTACACGTTTACGAAGATTCTGCTCGGTGTGCGATCCAAGGTTCTGCTCTCGCTGCTGTTCTCGTTTACGGCGGCGTTTCTGTCCGCGTTTCTCGATGCGCTGACGGTGACGGCCGTGATCATCACGGTTGCGGCGGGCTTTTTCGGCGTTTACCACAAAGTGGCATCGGGTAAGAAATTCGACCACGACCATGACCCGACAACGGATGAGCAGGTTGTCGAGTTACACCGTGAGGATCTCGAAAACTTCCGCTCATTTCTGCGCAGCCTGATGATGCACGGCGCGGTTGGCACCGCGCTTGGCGGTGTGACCACGCTCGTCGGCGAACCGCAGAATCTTCTCATTGCCGAGATCATGGATTGGGAGTTCGTCGAGTTCTTCATGCAGATGGCGCATATCTCCATGCCGGTGCTTGTGATCGGGCTGCTCACCTGCGCCATGCTCGAGGTGACCAAGGTGTTCGGCTATGGCGCGCAGCTTTCACCCAAGGTGCGCGAAGTGCTCGAGGAATACGACCGCGACATGAATTCGAAGCGGACGCGCGAGGAAAAGGTAGTAATCGTGGTGCAGGGTGTGGTCGCGGTTCTTCTGATCCTGGCGCTGGGCTTCCACCTGGCGGAGCCGGGTGTCGTAGGCCTGATGGTTATTGTGCTGGCGACGGCATTCAATGGCGTTACCGAAGAGCATCGAATCGGCCATGCGTTTGAAGAGGCGCTGCCGTTCACGGCGCTGCTGGTTGTGTTCTTTGCGATCGTCGCAGTCATCCACGAACAGGGGCTGTTTTCGCCGGTCATTCACTGGGTCATGACCTACGAGGGCAAAACTCAGGAAGCGCTGTTCTACCTGGCCAACGGCGGGTTGTCGATGATCAGTGACAACGTGTTTGTCGCCACCGTCTACATCGGCGAAGTTCAACAGATGTTCCTGGATGGTGAGATCACGCGCGACCAGTTCGACGCACTGGCTATTGCGATCAACACGGGCACGAACATTCCGTCCGTGGCGACGCCGAACGGCCAGGCCGCGTTCCTGTTCCTGCTGACCTCGGCACTGGCGCCGCTGATTCGCTTGTCCTACGGCCGCATGGTCATCATGGCTTTGCCGTACACGGTCACGATGAGCATCACGGGCCTGCTGGCTCTTTGGTACTTGGGGTGACATAGGGGCGCGCCTCGCGCGCGACTTCCGGGAGGAATGATTGCCACCGATTTGCCACCTTAATCTTGCGCCGACATTCCGGGGTGGCGAGCGGCAGGTAGAACTCCTCGTTCGCGAACTTTCCCGCCGCGGCCGGGAGCAGGTCCTGGTCGTACGCAACGGCAGCAGCCTGGCGGATCGTTGTGCTGATGTGGAGCGCCTCGAAATCCGGTGTGTTGCGTCAAATCCGGTGGCTGCCGGCCTTGCAGTCAGAGGCAGCGGCATCGCGCATGCTCATGATGCACGCACCGTCTACAGCGCCTTGCTGGCCCGGTTGCTGTTTGGCATTCCGTACGTCATTACGCGCCGCGTGGTGGCTCCGCAATCCAAATTCTGGTTACGTTCAGCCGCCTATCGGCGCGCCGCTCAAATTGTCGCGGTGTCTGTCGCGGCCGCGGTCGAACTGCAGAAGCGCCATCCCGAACAGGAGGCGCTGGTCATTCCGGACGCGCATGCGGGCTTTGTCGCGAACGACAGTGAAGTGCAACGGATTCGGGCGGCGCATGAAGGAAAGACACTGATCGGGCACATGGGTGCCCTTGAACACTCACACAAGGGGCAGTCCACCATAATCGAGGTCGCCCGGATGTCGGCTGACTCTCACCCTGACTGGCACTTCCTGCTGTGCGGAGAAGGCAGGGACGAAGCACTGTTTCGGGAACAGATCGGCGATCTGACCAACATCGAACTCGTGGGTTGGGTGGACAATGTCGGGGACTACCTGGAAGCACTGGATGTCTTCGTCTATCCCTCCCTGCATGAGGCGCTCGGCTCAATCCTGCTGGATGCCATGCAATTCGGCTTGCCTATCGTTGCCTCAAACGTCGACGGCATCCCGGATATCGTCGAGGACGGCGTCAACGGTCACCTCGTGGAACCGGAAAACGCCGAGCAGCTGCTGGACGGCATCAGGGCAATACTGGCCGATACGGGCGGGCGTCTCGAAATGGGTTCCCTGAACAGGGAGAAGGCCGGTCTGTATGGTTCGGCCCGAATGGCAGATAGTTATGAGACCGTGTACCGCGAAATCGATGGCCAGGTGTGATACTTAAGCACCTGATTTCCCGAGAGTCCCTGTTGAAGGCAAGAGCTGAAGATGTTTGACGTCAAGAATCTGAAAATTGGTATCGTCGGTCTGGGTTACGTTGGCCTGCCGCTCGCCGTTGAGTTCGGCAAGCTGTACCCAACCGTTGGTTTCGATATTCACGAAGGTCGTGTCGCGGAACTGGAAGGTGGAACCGACTCCACGCTGGAGTGCTCGAGCGAAGAGCTCGCCGAGGCCAGCCACCTCACGTACACGTCGAATCTCGATGACATCGTTGCCTGCAATTTCTACATTGTCACAGTGCCAACCCCGATTGGTGACAGCAACCGGCCGCTGCTGACGCCGCTGCGCGCGGCAAGCATCACGCTTGGCAAAGTCATCAAGAAGGGGGACATCGTCGTCTACGAGTCGACCGTGTATCCCGGGGCTACCGAAGAATTCTGCGTGCCGTTGCTCGAGCAAGGCTCCGGCCTGAAAATGAACGAGGATTTTTTCATTGGCTATAGCCCGGAGCGGATCAACCCGGGTGACAAGGAACATCGCCTGCCGTCGATCCTGAAAGTGACCTCGGCTTCCACGCCCGAAGCGGCCGACTTTGTCGACGTGATCTACGCGTCGATCATCACGGCCGGCACGCACAAGGCCTCCAGTATCAAGGTGGCCGAAGCCGCGAAGGTGATCGAGAACACCCAGCGCGACGTGAATATCGCACTGGTTAACGAACTCGCAATGATCTTCGAGCGTGTCGGCATCGACACCGAAGAGGTGCTCGTCGCGGCCGGCACGAAGTGGAACTTCCTGCCGTTCCGACCCGGACTGGTCGGCGGCCATTGCATCGGCATTGATCCTTACTACCTGACGTACAAAGCCGAGCAGCTTGGCTACCATCCGCAGATGATTCTCGCGGGACGGCGCATTAACGACAACATGTCGTTGTATATCTCATCGCAGGTCGTCAAGCTCATGCTCGGCAAAACGATCCAGCCGCACGGTGCGCGCGTACTGATGCTCGGCCTGACGTTCAAGGAAAATTGTCCGGATCTCAGGAATACCAAGATCGTCGATATCGTCGCCGAGTTGGCCTCGTATGGCATGAACGTCGACGTGCACGACCCCTGGGTGAATGCCGCGGAAGCCAAGGACGAATACGGACTCGACGTCGTCGCCGCTCCGGAGCAGGGGGCATATGATGCCGTCATCATCGGCGTTGCGCATGATGAGTTCCGCGAATTGGGTGCTGTAGGCATCCGGGCGTTCTGCAAGGACACGTCAGTGCTCTATGATATCAAGTACGTGCTGCCGTCCGACGCGGTAGACGATCGCTTGTAGGAGGCTTTCTTGAAAATACTGGTAACAGGCGCGGCCGGGTTCATCGGCTTTCACACGGCGAAACAGCTGCTCGAGCGTGGCGATACGGTCGTTGGTCTCGACAACTTCAACGATTACTACGACGTCAATCTCAAGGAATCGCGCGCGGCGGTCCTCGACAATTACGATGCGTTCTCTATGGCCCGCATCGACCTGGCCGATCGCCCTGCAATGGAAGCGCTGTTCGCCAAAGAAAAGTTCGAGAAGGTCATCAACCTGGCGGCGCAGGCCGGCGTGCGCTACTCCATTGAGAATCCG
>JAIBDF010000074.1 GCA_024679535.1 Chromatiales bacterium | reverse complement strand
TACATCCCCAAAGGCGTTCGCTGCCCAATGGAGCTGTCGACCTACTTCCGCATCAATGCAGCCAACACCGGCCAGTTTGAACGCACGCTCATCGTTGCGGACGAAGGCAGCTACGTCAGCTATCTCGAAGGCTGCACAGCGCCCATGCGCGACGAAAACCAGCTGCACGCTGCCATCGTTGAACTCGTGGCACTCGACGATGCCGAGATCAAGTATTCGACCGTACAGAACTGGTACCCGGGTGACGAAAACGGAGTCGGCGGTATTTACAACTTCGTGACCAAGCGCGGTGACTGTCGCGGCGACAACTCCAAGATTTCCTGGACACAGGTGGAAACAGGGTCTGCGATCACCTGGAAATACCCGAGTTGCCTGCTGCGTGGCGAGAACTCGGTCGGCGAATTTTACTCGGTCGCCGTAACCAACAACCTGCAGCAGGCCGACACAGGAACGAAAATGATTCATATCGGCCGCAATACGCGCTCGACGATCGTTTCGAAAGGAATTTCGGCCGGCAAGGCGCAACAATCGTACCGCGGCCTGGTCCGCATCATGCCGCAGGCCAAAGGCGCTCGTAATCATACTCAGTGTGACTCGTTGCTGATTGGCAAGACCTGCGGCGCCCACACCTTTCCCTACATGGAAATAAAGAACCCCTCGGCGAAGGTAGAACACGAAGCGACGACATCCAAGATCTCGGCGGACCAGTTGTTCTACTGCCGCCAGCGCGGCATCTCCGAAGAAGATGCTGTGAACATGATCGTTAACGGCTTCTGCAAGGAAGTCTTCAAAGAACTCCCGATGGAATTTGCCGTCGAGGCCCAGGCGTTGTTAAACGTCAGTCTCGAAGGCGCTGTCGGCTAGGAACAGACATGCTCGAAATCAAAGATCTTAGTAGCCGTATTGGCGACAGCGAAATCCTGCGTGGCCTTTCACTGTCGGTAAATGCCGGCGAGGTGCACGCCATCATGGGCCCGAATGGCTCTGGAAAAAGCACGCTGGCGCAAGTGGTTGCCGGCCACTCGGACTACGAAGTCACGGCGGGTACGGTCACATTCAAAGGCCAGGACCTGTTGGAGCTCGAGCCCGAGGAACGTGCACACGAAGGCATTTTTCTCGGATTTCAATACCCAGTTGAGATCCCGGGCGTCAACAACGCCTACCTGCTAAAGGCCGCGCTGAATGCCAAGCGCAAACATCACGGCCTCGACGAAATCGACGCCTTCGAATTCCTGAAGCTCGCCAAGGAAAAAATGCTCACGCTGGGCATGGACCCGAAGTTCCTGAACCGTGGCGTCAATGAAGGATTCTCCGGCGGGGAAAAGAAACGCAACGAGATTCTGCAAATGGCAATGCTCGAGCCGGATCTTGCCATTCTCGATGAAACAGACTCAGGTCTCGATATCGATGCCCTCAAGGCTGTGGCGCAAGGCGTAAATTCGCTGCGCAGTCCCGAGCGGGCCATCGTGCTGGTGACTCATTACCAGCGCCTGCTCGACTACATCGAGCCGGATTTCGTGCACGTATTGTCACAAGGCCAGATCGTCCGATCGGGCGACAAGTCGCTTGCGCTCGAACTGGAAGATAAAGGCTATGACTGGGTACGTGAGGCCGCGAACGGATGACTCGTCCCTCGACAGACAAACTGCGTGACATCGTCGGCCGTTTGCCGACGACTCGTGATGAGGACTGGAAGTACACCGACCTCTCTCGCGCGCGCGATATCACGTCGCGCTGGCTTGAGGCCGGCGGCGAAACGGTTGCTGCCGAGATCGACGAGGATATCCACCGGATCACGTCGTCGATTGACGCCACCTGGTTCGTCATAGCAAACGGTGAACTCCAGCTCCCCGGCGCTGAAGAGGGCGTGTTCGCGGAGCGCCTTGAGTCCCCGCCTGTTGCCGATAGCGCGTTGGCCGAACTGAATACCGCGCTGCTGCTCGATGGCCTTCACCTACGTGTCGAGGGGACGCTCAAGAAGCCGATTGGCCTTCTTCTTATCGATGGCGCAGCGGCTGCAGCCACGTCTCAGACCTACGTCGAAATCGAATTCGCCGCGAACTCCGCAGGCGAGGTTATTGAGTACCACGCCTCCCAGGGCTCGGCCGACCACTATGCAAACGTCATGATCGACATCAACGTTGGCGGTAACGCGGCTGCAAACCACGTTCGTATTCAGGCTCGTGACCTCAGCCATGTGCAAACGGCTAGAACGAACGTCAACGTCGGGCGCGATGCCCGCTTCTCATCGACAGGATTCGACCTGGGCGGTGGACTTGTACGCAACGACATGGTCATCGACATTGCTCATGCGGGCGCCGAAATTTCCTTTGACGGCCTCTACCTTGCCGGCGAAGGGCAGCATATTGACAACCACACACGGGTCGATCATCGCGCGGGACCGGCAACGTCCAGGCAGGAGTACCGCGGTATTCTCAACGGCAAATGCCGCTGCGTATGGAATGGCAAGGCGATCGTGCATCAAGGCGCGGACGGCACCGACGCCGACCAGGCCAACCATAATCTGCTGCTTTCCGAGAAAGCGGAGATCGATGCCAAGCCGGAACTGGAAATCTATACGGACGACGTCAAATGCAGCCACGGTACAACAGTGGGCCAGCTGGACGAGGCCGCCCTTTTCTACCTGCGCACGCGCGGTCTGGACAGACAACACGCGAAGCGGGTTCTTACCCACGCATTCGCAGCAGGGTTGGTGTCACGCATACCCGTCGCATCGGCACGAGAATCTGTTGGCAAGCTGGTCGAAGCACGTCTCGCCGTTGTCATTCAGTTGGATGAGGATTTTTCCTGATGAGTGCATCGGCGGCAGCCGTCTCGGCAGCAGACTGGCGCGCGGATTTTCCCGCCCTTGACCAGTCCGTCCACGGGCAACCCCTGGTTTACCTGGACAGTGCCGCATCTGCCCAACAGCCAGCCGCGGTAATCGATGCCATTTCCCGGTATCAGAGAGAGGACCATGCCAACGTCCATCGTGGCGTTCACACCCTCAGCCATCGTGCAACCGAGGCTTACGAAGGTGCTCGTGACAAGATTCGGGATTTCATCAATGCCGGTTCACGCAATGAGATTGTCCTGACGAGTGGCACCACCGAGGCGATCAACCTGGTTGCACAGAGCTTGTGCCGCCCTCGCCTGCAGCCCGGTGACAAGATCCTTATCACGCACCTCGAGCACCACGCCAACATCGTGCCCTGGCAGCTGGTTTGCGAGCAGACCGGCGCGGAGCTGGTCGTCGCGCCGATCAACGACATGGGTGAGATCGAGCTCAACACGCTGCTTGACCTCATCGATGACAGAGTCTTCCTGATTGGCATCGCGCATGTGGCCAACGCCCTGGGAACCGTCTGCCCGATTGAAAAAGTTATCGAACACGCACGGCAACGCGGAATTCCGGTACTCGTTGACGGCGCACAGGGCGTCCCTCACCTCGAAGTGGACGTACGAGCTCTGGGATGCGATTTCTATGTGTTTTCGGGGCACAAGATGTTCGGCCCGACAGGCACCGGCGTTCTGTATGGTCGCGAAGAATTGCTGGAGTCGATGCCTCCCTGGCAAGGTGGCGGCGACATGATTCTCGAGGTCAGCTTCGACAAGACGATCTACAACGAGCTGCCATACAAATTCGAGGCGGGTACGCCGAATATCTCTGGTGTTGTCGGTCTGGGTGCTGCCATCGATTACCTGCAGTCCATCGGCATGCCGAACATCGCCCGTTACGAGCAGGATCTGCACGACTACATGGTCGCCGCATTGAAGCAAGTCGACGGTATTCGGCTAATTGGTGAAGCGCGCCACAAGGCGAGCGTGCAGTCTTTCCTTCTGGATGATATCCACTCGCACGATCTCGGCACGATTCTGGATCATCAGGGGGTCGCAATTCGCACCGGTCATCACTGTGCGATGCCGGTCATGCAGTACTTTGGCATTTCGGGTACGTCCCGCGCGTCGCTCGCATTCTATAACAACCATAATGATGTCGACCGCCTTATCGCCGCGCTTGTTAAGGCCAAAGAGATTTTCGGATGAGCGAGACCGCTCGCGATATGCAGGACCTCTACCGCGAACTGGTGCTCGACCATTCACGCAATCCGCGTCATTTTGGCCGACTCGATGACGCCACCCATACCGCAGACGGCATCAACCCTTTGTGCGGTGACAAGCTCCAGCTCTACCTGCGCGTCAATACAGCGGGAGAAATTGAGTCCTCGAGTTTCGAAGGATCCGGCTGCGCAATCTCGATTGCATCAGCATCGCTACTCACCGATGCCGTCAGGGGCTTGCCGATTGCGCAGGCGCAGGCCTGCTCCACTGCCGTAACGGCGCGACTGACGACGGGCGACCAGGCAATCGAACTTGCCGCCAACCTCGACAAATTACGGGCGCTCGATGGCGTCCGCCATTACCCATCCAGGGTGAAATGCGCGACGCTTGCCTGGTATGCACTGCGTTCCGCACTCAACCAGGACAACACACCGGCAACCACGGAGTAGCTTGCAGTATGTTCGGTCACACCAATGAACCCGTAAACCTCATACGCGACGTCAGCGCGATCATCATTCCCGCGGGCGAAGCTGTGACGCTGCACGAAGGTACCGAAGGATTCATCACGCAAGCGCTGGGTGGCAGCTTCACCGTGTACGTCGAGGGCAACCTGTTTCGTATCTCTGGTGCGGACGCTGACGCGCTGGGCAAAGAGCCCGTCCCGCCACCCGCAATTCCGGAGAACGCAACTGACAAAGACATCGAAAGCGTCATCTGGGAGCAGCTTAAGACCTGTTACGACCCGGAGATTCCGGTCGATATCGTCAATCTGGGGCTGATTTACCGCTGCGACATTGCGCCCCTCGGTGACGGTCAGCGCTCGGTCAGCGTGGATATGACCCTGACAGCACCGGGCTGCGGCATGGGCGAGGTGCTTGTGCAGGACGCACGTGAGAAAATCGCCGTGATCCCGACGGTCTCAGACGTTACCGTGGAACTGGTATTCGACCCGCCCTGGAATGTCGGCATGATGACGGATGAGGCCCGGCTGCAAACTGGATTGATGTAAAATTTACCTTTTACCAATAGAACATTGAAAACAATAACAATTCTTCGACACGCAAAGTCCAGCTGGTCCGACACCAGCCTGTCAGATGTCAAGCGCCCCCTGAATCGACGCGGCAAGCATGACGCCCCCATGATGGGCGAAAGAATGCGCGTGCATGGCATCCGTCCTTCACTCATCGTCTCCAGTCCCGCCACGCGCGCCTGGTCCACAGCCAAGATCATCGCCGAGGCCATCAATTACCCACGGGAATTCCTGCAGAAAGAAAAAAGCCTGTACCTGGCACCGCTCGGTGGAATTCTGGATGTTGTGATGGCACAGGACACCGGCTTCAACAACCTGATGATCGTAGGGCACAACCCGGGGCTGACTGACTTTGTGAATTTCCTGGTACCTGGTCTGACCAACAATCTGCCGACCGCCAGCGTTGTCTCCGTGGAGATCGAACAGGATGACTGGTCGTTGTATGAGCGACCGGCAGCAAAGCTCCTCGTCTACGATTGGCCCAAAAAAACCGCCGCTTAGTCGGACTGCTGTTGGAGCGCTCCCGTGCACCACGTACGGCAAGGACAGCAATCCACATGTCGTTAGCCTCTTCGCGCCTGATGTAGCAAGAGCTCAGGCGCGGTAGAAGATCGAATAGAATACCGGCACGACAATTGACTGCGCTGCGTGGACGCTGCCCGAAATCTCGAGGGTTTCGTTACCTGTTGCGGCACCTATCGTAATCATCTTAACGGGCCGTATGACTTCTGCCCTTTCGACAACTTCCTCCGGCCCACAGCCACCAAGCAAGAACGACAGCAACATGGCAATCGTCGCAATACCAGTGAAGCGCATGACGCTAGTTGTTTTACATCCATTTGACCCTCGGACAGCCTCTGTTACAGGCTAATTATTGAGCACAGACAGCTAATGCTTACACAAATATTCGAACGACTTCCTCATTTACCTGTTCGCCACGGTCGTGCCCGGAAATATGCAAGCCTTGAAGCTCTAGCATTCAGGGACGTTGACGGCGAGCCCGCCCTTTGAAGTTTCCTTGTAATGCGACGACATATCGAGCCCTGTCTGTCGCATTGTCGCGATGACCTGGTCGAGCGTGACCTTGTGCGTACCGTCACCATGCATCGCCAGCTTGGCCGCATTGATCGCCTTTACGGCGCCCATCGCGTTGCGCTCAATACACGGGATCTGCACCAGCCCGCCGATCGGATCGCAGGTTAGTCCGAGGTTATGCTCCATTCCGATTTCGGCGGCTTCTTCTATATGGTCATTCGAACCACCAAACGCCGCCGCAAGACCACCGGCCGCCATGGAACACGCGACGCCGACCTCACCCTGGCAGCCCATCTCTGCTCCCGAGATCGAAGCGTTGACCTTGTACAGGATGCCGATGGCACCAGCGGTTAGAAGAAACTTGCGGATACCAGCGGCGTCAGCGCCAGGTACGAAGTCGACGTAGAAGCGCAGTACCGCAGGAATAATCCCGGCCGCACCGTTTGTCGGCGACGTGACAACCCGACCTCCAGCGGCGTTCTCCTCGTTCACCGCTATCGCATATGTGTTCACCCACTCCAGTGCGTCAAGCGCCTGTGGATCGCCTCGTTTGCTCAGCCTTCTGGAAAGCTTACACGCTCGACGGAGCACCGACATTTTCCCGGGCAACACGCCTTCCGTACGCATACCACGCTCGATGCAGGCGTTCATCGCTGTCCAGATGCCATCAATCCCGGCAATAATTTCGTCCGCGCCACGCCAGGTTTGCTCGTTTCTGAAAACGAGATCGGCGATGCTCAGACTGTTGGTCTCGGCCAGTTCGAGCAACGACTGGCTGGTGGAGTACAACAGCGGCGGCTCGATGTCATGGGT
This sequence comes from Chromatiales bacterium, assembly GCA_024679535.1. Taxonomy (GTDB): domain Bacteria; phylum Pseudomonadota; class Gammaproteobacteria; order Steroidobacterales; family Woeseiaceae; genus UBA1847. The sequence goes on along the minus strand of JAIBDF010000074.1, from coordinate 10,222 downwards.
CGCGGCTTCAGGCTCATCGTTGCGGGCGATGAAGCCACCGCCGAGTGAAAAATAGTCGTCCTGTTGAAGAATGGTGCCCTGCTCGTGCAGGGCCACAAACGTCATGCCATTGGTATGGCGTTCGAGCTCCCGCTCGTAATTGAATTCGATGTCGATGCGTTCCTCAGCACGAGTACTTGCCAGGATACTATCGACCGCGTCCGGATCGACCGTCTCCGGATCGTGCCCGGCCAACCCCAGCAGGATAGCCGAATCCGTCCCATGACCTTTGCCCGTCCAGGCCAGTGAACCGAACAGCGTCACCTTTATCCTGGCGACAGCTTGCCCCTCAATGCTGCCAACAAATGCCCGCGCGGCCTTCATTGGTCCTACCGTGTGAGAACTTGACGGGCCGACCCCTATCTTGAAGATATCGAAGACACTGACCGCCGCCATCAATCGGAGCCGAGGGTCAGCAGGCTGGCATTGCCGCCAACCGCAGAGATGTTATTGCTTAGAGTGAACTCCGTGCCGAATCGCTGCACGTAGTTTGGCCCACCGGCTTTTGGCCCGGTACCGGACAAGCCTCTTCCCCCAAATGGTTGAACGCCAACCACGGCACCGATCATATTGCGGTTCACGTACAGGTTGCCCGCGCCGCAATCTGCGGCAAGACCGGCTATCCGCGAATCAATACGACTGTGTATACCCATCGTCAGGCCGAAACCTGTGGCATTTACTGCCGCAACCATCTTGTCGAGGTGTCGGCTCTTGAACTTGAGCACATGCAGCACCGGACCGAACTCCTCACGTTTCAACGCGCTGATATCGTCAATCTCAACCAGCGTTGGCGCGAAGTACGTGCCAATACTCGTCTCCGCCGGCAACGCACAGCGGTGTACGAGCGTTTGCTCTTGCGCCATGCGCTCAACGTGCGCTCCCAGCGTTACGCGGGACGGATCATCGATAACCGGCCCGACATCAGTGGACAGGTGTCTTGGATCACCGATGACGAGTTCATCCATGTACCCCTTGAGCAAATCCAGGGTTCGCGGCTCGATCTCCTCCTGCACACAGAGCAAACGCAAGGCTGAGCAGCGCTGTCCTGCGCTGTTGAATGCTGAAAAGATCGCATCATGGACAACCTGCTCGGGCAATGCCGAGCTATCCACGAACATCGCATTTTGACCACCGGTCTCGGCGATCAGGACACCAATCGGACCGTCCCTGTGCGCCAGTGTCTGATTAATCGTCTGCGCAACCTCAGTGGACCCGGTAAACACCACACCAGCAACGCGAGGATCCGCCACCGCTCGTTCGCCAACGAGTCTTCCACTGCCAGGAATGAAATGCAGTACGTCCGGTGAGACACCCGCTTCGTGCAACAACTGCACGGCCCGGTAGGCAACGAGCGGCGTGGGCGCTGCCGGTTTGGCCAGCACCGCATTACCGGCTGCCAGTGCCGCCGTGACCTGCCCGGTGAAAATTGCCAGCGGGAAGTTCCAGGGACTGATTGCGATGAACACGCCACGCCCACGCATGCTGTAGGTATTACGCTCTCCGGTTGGTCCGGGCAGCACAATGGGCTCGCCGTAGTGCTTCCTGGCCTGCGCGCCGTAGTAACGCATGAAGTCAACGGCTTCGCGAAGCTCTGAAATTGAGTCGGGAATACTCCTGCCGCCTTCCATCACACACAGCCGCAACAGCTCGTCACTGTGCTTTTCGAACAGGTCTGCTGCACGGTTCAGAATAGTCGAGCGCTCCTCGCCACCTAAACGGTTCCAGGCAGGCTGAGCAGCAACTGACAGGTCAATTGCCCTGTCGACTTGCTCCTCGTTGGCCTGGTGGCACATGCCGATGACTTCCGATGTATTGGCTGGATTGACAGAAGGACTCTCCTTTCCGTTCATCTCCTTCCCGCCAATAATCGGCTTTGCCGTGATCGGCTTCATGCTGGCGGCCTCGAGATCCGCAAGTAATTGCCTGCTTACGCTTCGATCAGGCAGGTTTACGCCATGCGAGTTGTCACGCTCCGGCTGAAAGATGTCGCCCGGTGTGGGGATCCGGTCGTGTGCCGCATAGTCATGTCTGGCCGCCAATTCAAGCGGGTCGGCGACGATGTCCATGACATCAATGGACTCGTCGGCAATTTTGTTGACGAATGACGTGTTTGAGCCGTTCTCGAGCAAGCGACGCACAAGGTACGGCAACAAGTCTTCATGATTCCCAACAGGCGCATACACGCGACACGGACGATCATGTTTCGCCGGGTCGACGACTTCGGCGTACAACTCTTCGCCCATGCCGTGCAGCCGCTGAAACTCGTAATCGCGACGCGATCCCGCAAAGTGCAGAATGCTGGCAAGCGTGTGTGCATTGTGAGTCGCAAACTGCGCATAGATCTTATCGCCTGCATCCAGTGCGGCACGTGCGGCTGCCAGGTAGGAAATATCCGAATGAGACTTGCGCGTGAACACCGGATAGCTTGACAGACCCTGCTCCTGCGCCCATTTAACCTCGCTGTCCCAGTACGCACCTTTCACAAGACGAACAGGAATACGACGGCCGACGTCGGCCGCGAGCTCGATCAGGAACCGCAGCGCATCATTACCTCGGCGCTGGTAAGTCTGCAAAGCAACGCCGAAACCCTCCCAGCCATCGAGCGCCGGATCTCGGTAAATCCGTTCGAAAATACCGAGCCACATTTCAAGCCGGTGTGCTTCCTCGGAGTCGATCGTCAAGCCGATCCCGACCTCTTTCGCGTGCTTCGCAAGCTCGAGAACCGCCGGAACCAGTTCGGCCATGACCCGGTCTTCGTGAGAATACTCATAGCGAGGATGGAGTGCCGACAGTTTCACCGAGATACCGGGCGCCGAAAATACATCGGGCGCGTCGACCTGCGGGCCGTTGGCGATACTCTTAATGCCCTCATGATAATTTTCGAGGTAGCGCAGTGCATCCTCGGCGGTCAGCGCAGATTCGCCCAGCATGTCGAAGGAATAACGATATGGCAGGTCCGTGCTCCTCATGGCCCGTTTGAGCGCCTCACCGATATTGCGGCCCATGACGAACTGGTGACCCATGATCTTCATCGCCTGCCGCATGGCCGTGCGCACCACAGGCTCGCCGGCCCGGCTAACAAGTTTGCCAAGCAGTCGCGTCGGGTTGCCCGTCGCCATGTCATCCATCGTCAGAATTTTGCCCGTCAGCATCAGGCCCCAGGTTGATGCATTCACAAACAGTGAATCGCTGGTACCGACATGGTCCTGCCACTTGGCCGCGGTAATTTTATCGGCGATCAGCCGGTCGGCGGTATCGGCATCCGGGATTCGCAGCAGCGCCTCCGCGACACACATAAGTAACACGCCTTCGTCCGACGACAGGTCATACTGCTGGAGGAAGGCCTCAATGCCGCCATCGTTGCTGGTGTTTTTACGCACGGCGCGAACCAGCTGGGCCGCGGTATCCAGAATCTTGCCGCGTGCCGACTCCCCGGTATCCGCCCTGGCCGCAAGCTCCCGAACAATGGTCTGTTCGTCAGCAAGATAATTATCATTGATGTAGGGAATGCTGCTGGGTTGCGCAGCCGGTTGATCGATGAAGCTCATGCCACACTCCGTTCGTCCACTTTCCGTGGATTCGTCTTTGCGCCCCGACAACGGGGCCGTGGCGGGCGATTATAGGGCATTAATTACGAGACGGGCACTCGTATTCACCCGGATTTTCAGTCCTTTCCGCGGTTCCTCTCGCGCAGCCGCCGGCGCGTGTGCTTGTCGGGTCTCCCGGGGGTTGTCGGCATCTGCAGGCGGTCGCTGCGAAGGTCTGCCAGCTGGCCCTCGCGCGCAGCGATGCTTGCCTCAGACTCGCTGTAGCACGCCTGTGCTTCGGGCGCGGGCCCACGCCGCGAAGGGATATCCTCGACCGTCAAGTCGTACGTGAGCTGGTTTCGAACAAGCCGAATCCGATCGCCAATCGCGACCTTTGTCGAGCCGCGTGCACGCTCACCGTTGTGGCGTATATGTCCGCCCTGCACGGCCGCTCCAGCCGCCGAGCGCGTCTTGTAAAAGCGCGTAAACCACAGCCATCTGTCGAGCCTTAAAGTGCGGTCAGCCACAGTCAAACCCCCTTATCGTCCTGATATACTTTGCGTCCTTCAACCTTCAAGAGCAATCCCGTGCCTGCTGAATTCCTCAACTCCCTTGCAGCGCAAACAAATGCCCTGCACGACGAAGGCCTGTTCAAGACCGAACGCCTGATCGCCGGCCCGCAACAAGCGGCCATCAACGTAAAGTCCAATGGAGGCACCACAGAGGTGCTGAATCTCTGTGCCAACAACTACCTGGGACTCGCAAATCATCCTGAAGTCATCGCCGCCGCCCACAAAGCGCTCGACGAATATGGCTATGGTATGGCATCGGTCCGTTTTATCTGTGGAACACAGACGATTCACAAGGTCCTCGAGGATCGCATCAGCGCGTTCCTGGGCACGGAGGACACCATCCTCTACCCGTCCTGCTTCGACGCCAACGGCGGGCTCTTCGAGACAATACTGGGCCCCGAGGATGCCGTCATCAGCGATGCGCTGAACCATGCCAGCATCATCGACGGCATTCGCCTCTGCAAAGCCAGCCGCTATCGTTATGCGAACAACGATATGGCCGACCTGCGGGTGCAGCTTGAAGCGGCGAAGGACGCCAACGTCAGCATGATCGTTACCGACGGTGTGTTCTCCATGGATGGCACCATAGCCAACCTTGAAGGCATCTGCGAATTGGCTGACGAATTTGACGCACTAACCATGATCGACGACTGCCATGCGGCCGGCTTCCTCGGCGAGCACGGCAAAGGTACGCACGAGTATCGCGGTGTTATGGGTCGCATTGACATCATCACGGGCACGCTCGGCAAGGCCCTCGGCGGCGCATCCGGCGGATATACCTCGGGCCGCAAGGAGGTCGTGGGATGGTTGCGCCAACGGTCGCGCCCGTATCTGTTTTCGAATTCGGTCGCGCCCATGATCGCGGCATCGTCAATTGCCGTTCTCGACCTGCTCGAACGTGACAACTCCCTGCAACAGCAACTGCATGAGAACGCGGCTTACTTCCGCAGCAAAATGACGGAGCGTGGTTTTAATCTCAAGCCCGGCGAGCATCCGATCATTCCGGTCATGCTGGGCGACGCGAAACTCGCGACGACCATGGCAGACAAGCTCCTCGAGCGCGGCATCTACGTCATCGGTTTCTCATTCCCGGTTGTGCCGAAGGGCCAGGCGCGTATCCGTACACAGATGTCTGCCGGGCTTACGCGCGAGCAACTGGACAAGGCGATCGATGCGTTTACGGACGTCGGTCGTGAACTTGGGGTCATTTCATGAAAGCGCTGGTCAAGGCAAAAGCCGAACGTGGCATCTGGATGGAGGACATCGAGAAACCTCATGTCGGTCACAACGATGTGCTGATCAAGGTAAAGCGAACTGCGATCTGCGGAACCGATATCCACATCTTCAAGTGGGACGAGTGGGCACAGGCGACAATTCCGGTACCGATGGCGGTCGGCCACGAGTTCAGCGGCGAAATCGTTGATATGGGCGTCGAGGTCAAAGGATTCGAGATTGGCGACCGCGTTTCCGCTGAAGGCCACATCACCTGCGGCGTTTGCCGCAACTGTCGAGCCGGTCGCCGCCACCTGTGCATGAACACGGTTGGCGTTGGCGTGAATCGTCCGGGCGCATTCGCGGAGTACCTGTCAGTTCCAGCCTTCAATGCCTTCAAACTTCCCGACGCTATTACCGACGATATGGCGTCAATTCTCGATCCGCTGGGAAATGCCACGCACACCGCACTGTCATTTGATCTCGTTGGCGAAGACGTACTGATCACCGGGGCAGGTCCCATCGGCATCATGGCCGTGGCAATTGCGCGTTATGCCGGTGCGCGCCATATCGTGATCACTGATGTAAATGACTATCGCCTGGACCTCGCGCGCAAGATGGGTGCCACGCGCGCGATCAACGTCACGACGACATCCATCGACGAGACCATGAAGGAGCTCGGCATGGCCGAGGGTTTCGACGTTGGTATGGAGATGTCAGGTAACCCGCAGGCATTCCGCGATATGCTGCGTACGATGCACCATGGCGGCAAGGTCGCCATCCTGGGCATCCCACCGGGCGACATGGCCATCGACTGGAACGATATCATCTTCAAGGGACTGGTTCTCAAAGGCGTCTACGGTCGTGAGATGTTCGAGACCTGGTACAAAATGTCGAGCATGCTGCAAAGCGGACTCAACATGGAGCCCATCATCACGCACCATTTCAATATTGACGAGTTCCAGCCGGCATTCGAACTTATGGAGTCCGGTCAGTCCGGTAAGGTAATCCTTCACTGGAATTAGGATACTTCATCCTGACGATGAGCGTCAGTTGAGCTCGCAGAAACAATGCGAGTACACACCTTTCGGATCGTTAAACCTGCTCACACTCGACAGGAACTCTTGCATCCGATTCGCAAAAATTTCGATTTGCGTTGGAGCGCGGACAAACGCCGCAGGATCGATGCCGGCGACGCGGACAACTGTCAGGAAATCCAGAATCATCTGTTCAGTCGATGTCAGTTTTTGCTCAATCAGTTTCTGACCGTACTCGCCTGCGGCGAGTCCTGCCAATTCGGCGGCTGCGATAACCGCGTCATTGATATCCCCCAGCTGGTCCACCAGTCCGTTTTCAAAGGCGTCGTTGCCTGTCCAGACCTGCCCTTGCCCGATTGAATCGACATAGTCCTTGTCGAGCTCCCGGTTCTCTGCGACACCGGAGATGAAATCGTTGTAACCGTCTTCAATCACCATCTGGAATAACTGCTTCGTATGCTGACCCATTTCACGGTCGCCACGAAGTTCACCCGACCAGGGTGTGGTCCCGATACCATCGGTCGCCACACCAACGACTTCGAGCGTCCGTTGGAACGTCGGAACCATGCCGAAAATCCCGATCGATCCGGTTACCGTTGCGGGACTCGCGATCACACGGTCCGCAACAACCGAGATCCAGTAGCCGCCCGATGCCGCAACACTGCCCATGGATGCCACCACCGGCTTACCGGCATTCTGCAGCGCCTCAATCTCCTGCGCAATCACCTCAGAAGCAAAGACACTCCCGCCCGAGCTATCCACGCGGAGTACCACTGCCTTTACCGTCTCGTCGGTAAGCGCGCGCCGTATCAAAAGAGCTGTGGAATCGCCTCCGATTGTCCCAGGAGGCTGTGAGCCATCCAGTATGTCGCCCACCGCAACGATCACTGCGATATTTTCCGACTTCAGGCGATCACCACCCAGCAAGCGCATTTGCCCCAGATAATGCGCCATGCCCATAGCCGGATACATCGTTTCGTCGTCCTCATCGACGCCAACATAACCCTGGAAAATCTCACGCAGCTCTGCGCGGCCGAGCAAATCGTCAACCAGTCCACGATCGAGCGCCGCCTGCGAAATATCACCGTTCGCACTTGCTACGTACTCGACAAGATTCTGCGAGTAATCGTTAATCGCGCCTTCAGTCAGACCACGCGCGGCGACGACATCGTCTTCATACATCGCCCAAAACTGTGCAACAAGGTGCGTACGCGAATCCCTGTCCTCAGGCGACATGTCCATACGGGTATACGGCTCGACGAACGATTTATGGGTTCCTACCTTGAATACGTTCCAGTCGATCCGCAGCAGGTCAATCGCATCCTTGAAATAATTGCGGTAGGAACCGTAGCCCTGCAGATAGATAATACCCTCGGGGTGCATGTACACCTCGTCGGCATGCGCTGCCAGGTAATAGCCCTGCTGCGAATAGGAATCGGCGCTCGCAACAATACGTTTTCCAGACTCCTGGAATCGCGCCATGGCCTTTGCCACACGTTGCAGCTTGCTGAGTCCGGCCCCACCCAGGGCGGACAGCTCAAGATGCACAAGTTCGATTCGCTCGTCGGCAGCCGCAAAATCCAGCGTGTCGACGATATCCGACACCAGGGTTTGTGGCGATGCGTTGTCGGTCAGTTCGGCAATAGCACGATCGTAGGGATTACCTGCCACTTGATCGACCAGCGAACCGACAGGTTGCAGGTACAGGGCGGCTCGCTGTGGCATCAGGTGAGGCGCCTCCCCTGACAACAAGCCGAAGAACATGAGGAAGAGCAACAGCATCAGGACCAGGTGCAGAACTTTTCGCAAGCCGTCAGCACCGCGCCAGATTGCACTAATGAACCGAAACACAAAATGACTGCTACTCATACAACAAGCCTCTAGTTGGCATCATCGATATAGCTGATGCGGTAGATTTTGCCGGCGAAGTCGTCACTGACCAGCAACGATCCGTCTTCCTTTACGATCAGATCGACCGGTCGTCCCGACACCGACTGGCCCTGCAGCCAGCCAAACGCAAACGGTTCATACGATACGCCCTGGTTTCCTTCCAGGCGCACGAGCGAAACCCGATAACCTATTTTCTTGGACCGATTCCACGAGCCATGTTCCGCAATAAACACCTGGTTGCGATACTCCTCCGGGAACATATCGCCAGTGTAGAACTTCACCCCCAGCGGTGCGACGTGGGGCCCCAGTTTCTGTGCCGGCGGCGTGTAATTCTCGCATTGCCTGTCCTTGCCAAATCTTGGGTCGGCAATATCGCCACCGTGGCAGTAAGGGTAGCCAAAATGCAGTCCCTTGCGTTCGGCGCGATTCAGCTCGCAGGGCGGTATGTCGTCGCCCATCATGTCGCGCCCATTATCCGTGAACCACAGATCGCCCGACTCCGGATGCCACGTAAAGCCGACAGAATTGCGAATACCTGAAGCATACGTCTCGCGACCGGTACCATCAGGATTCAGGCGAATTATCTGTGCGTAGCCGTACTTGTCGCACACATTGCAGGGGGCACCGATGCTGATATACAGCTTATTGTCCGGTCCGAATCCGATGTAGCGCCAGCCATGATGAGTGTCCGATGGTAAATCGATGTCCAGAAGTTCACCGTCCGGCACGGCGTCGAGATTGTCTTCGATATCTGCGTAGCGATAGACACGATCGATTTCAGCCACGTACAGATCGCCATCGTGAAAAGCGATTCCGTTTGGCGTACTCATGCCGTCCAGTATTTCGATTGTGCGAGTCGAACCGTCTCCGTTCTCGACCACGGCGTATACCGACCTGGCCTTGCGGGTCGAGACGAACAACGTGCCCTTGTCACCCAGCGCCAGAGATCGTGCTTTCGGCACATCCGCGTATTCCTCAATGACGAAACCCGGTGGGAGCTGCACGTCATCCAGCGATGCGAATGCGGACGGCACGATGGCCAGGAGGAAACAGCTGACTATAAAGTTGCGATGCACGCTACACCCGTTTCTTAGTCACCGGAGACAAATAGTAATGACATTTCCGGCAAGAAAGTGATCAGGATAACCGACAGCATCAAAATAATCAGGAACGGGAACGTCGCCGAGTAGACGTGCATGATCGGCTTGTTGAATCGGTAGCTGGCGATAAACAGGTTAAGGCCAACCGGCGGCGTAAGATACCCAAGCTGCATGGCTGCCAGGAAAACGATGCCGAGATGCACCGAATTGACACCAAAGCCCTCCGCGATCGGCAGGATCAGCGGTACCACGAGCACGATGGCCGAAAAGATATCGAGAATCGCGCCGAGCACCAGCAGGAACAGGAGCAGCAGAATCAGGAATGAGGTCGGGCTGCTAACGAGCTCCGCCACGAACTGCAGGAGTTGTTGCGGAACTTCCGCATCGATCATGTAGTACGTGGACGCCAGCGAGACGCCGAGAATCATCAGGATGCCACCAACCAGCACCATCGATTCGCGTACGATGCGCGGCATCTCACGGAATGGAATCTCACGATAGATCAGTACTTCGACGATAAACACGTACATGGCCGTAATGGCCGCTGCTTCGGACACGGCGAAAATTCCGGAGTAGATGCCACCCAGGACAACGACCGGCAGCGGGAGCTCCCAGACCGCTTCACGCAGCGCCGCACCCACTTCGCGCCATGAGAATGTACTCAGGGGTTTGCGATTGTCGCGATTCACCCAGATGCTGTAGCCACCCAGCATGATCAGCATCACGAGACCCGGAATGATACCGGCGCGAAACAGGTCGTCGATACTGACCTTGGCCACGACCCCATACAGGATGATTGGCAGTGACGGCGCGAACAGCAGGCCAAGGCTACCCGACGAGGTGAC
>JAIBDF010000214.1 GCA_024679535.1 Chromatiales bacterium | reverse complement strand
AGGCGGCACAGCGTCCAACCATGCGGTTCGTTGCTGTGAAGAGCGAGGACAAACAATCTTCAGCAATGATCTTCAAGGCCCGTGATCTGCTTGTTCGCCAGAGAACCCAGACGATCAATGCTCTGCGAGGTCACCTTGCCGAATTCGACATTGTTGCCCCTAAAGGAACGACTCACTTGGACCGACTTATCAGCCATGTTGAAGCCGCTGATACGAGTTTACCAAAACCTGTCTGTGTCGTCTGTCTAATGCTCGTCGAGCTTGTGCGAACTTTAATGGATCAAATCCGCGTACTCGATGTTGAGATTAGGGCCCGCTCCCGCACTGATGCTGTTGCCAAACGTTTGATGACGATCCCTGGCATTGGCCCAGTCATCGCCAGAGCATCAGAGGCATTAGCCCGAATTATGCACCAAGGATGAGCAATAATCGTGTGGCTGTAGCGCAAAGCTTTGAGATCGCGTAGCAAATCGGTGTTGATACGACGTGCTGCGTTATACCACCGAGCGCCACAGCCATGACCGACGCTACGCCACTTCCCTTCGAGCTGCCAGCGGTTCGCACCAAGAAACTCACAGTCGATTTCGATGGCGGCAACCAGTCGTCGGACGCCGGCATGCTGCTGCTGCGTGGCGCCGAGAAGAAGACCGGCGTCCTTGCCCGGCTTGCCGCGGCGTTGCGGGACCGGCGCGATCCGACGCGCATCCGCCATCGGCTGGGCGAGATCGTCGAAGCACGCGTATTCAGCATCTGTGCTGCGGCTACGAAGACGGCATCGATCACGATGCACTGCGCCATGATCCGGCCTAAGGAAATTTCCGACCTACCATTTTGTCAGCTGGCTGGGACCGAATTTTCAAGGTAGCCGGTGAACGGAATTTGATAAACCAAGCTTGGTGTCAACCGGAAAATATGATGGCTCGTATCGGTAACAAGAGTGCCTGCGCTCGGATCACGATCGAATTGGCAATACCCATGCCATCGACCAATCTCATCACTAAAGCATTGACGCCGGTGATTTTACCGGCCTCAATTTCCGCCGCGTGGCTGCTATAGGTCACACCAACGCAACTACTGCCCGGCGGAATTCCATCTGTTCGATCTTTGCCGAAAATCGGTTCGAGAAAAACAAGCAGTGTACCCGGACGGACTCTCTCCTGCAGATCGATTAGTTGATCGGTCGGACGTATTTGGCCAGCAGGAATCACCTCTTGAATTTCGGTCACTACGAGAGGAATCACTGTCAACGGTTTTGACGGGCAAGCGATTTCCGCAATCATGCCAACCTGAAGTACTTGCGCAGAGATTTGTTGAAAGCTTGCTTGAAACCTGCCCCGACCAGATGACGTCGGCACCAGTATGCCCGCGGGCCGCAAAATGGGGCTCACAATATCACCCGGCCTAAGGACAAATTGCTTCACGGTTCCGTCAACCCCAGCGAAAACCGTTGCTTTCGTAATCTCGGTTTCCGCCTGGGCGAGAGCGGCTTGAGCACTGGAGCGCTGCGCAGGTAGTACGCTGGCGACTCTCACCTGTATGACTTCGCGGTGCGCGCGGGCGGCGTCGAGCGCTCCATTGCGGCTTTGCACAGTGGCGCGGAGTCGTTCCATTTCCGACTCGCTGACATTGACCGGTTTGCGTTCGAATACTTTCTCGCGGCGCTCCAAGGCATCTTGCGCCTTTCGCAGGTCGCCTTGCGCAACGGCTATGTTGCCTTCGGCGACGGTTAATTCAGCTTTGGCCTGAACCGTCTCCGCATCGACCTCAGAAATGCGTCGACGCGCTGTTTCTGCCGCTGCGCGTTCTCGGCTGGTATCTAGACGGAATATTGGGTCGCCTGCCTGCAACGCCTGATTATTACGAACGTAGACATTCTCTACGCGGCCCGGCCGGTCGGAAATGATTGAGACGGTGCGGTAAGCCAAAATGACGTTAGACGTCGTCGGGTGATAAAAGAAGATCACGGTGATCAGAGTAATCGCCAGAACTCCACAAGCAGTAATTCCCCATCGCAATTCATACCAGAAGTTATAAAGTGTGATTTCTTGGCCGAGGCGCTTGCCTTCGCGATACCGTCGATAGAGATAGTCTGGGAGGATCGTAATGAGCGCACTGGCGATAAGCTCCAACATCGATCAGTCCTTCTTTTCGGGTGTCGTGGTGAGCGCATCTGCTATGTTTTTGAGCGGGGTCACGATATCCGGGAAGCGGATGGTCGCCAGCATCAACCCAGCGATCCAGAACGCGTTGTTCAGCGTTAGGAGCGAGATCAGTCCGAGGATCCCGACCATCTGCAGCTGCACTTTGCTAGCGCCCACGGCCAGCCGGTCTGGCCACGCTTGAATCCAAAAATAGAGCGCGCCAAGGCCGATTACGATGCAAACCATTGCGATCGCGACCAGGGTCATGAGCAAGTCTGCTTCCCCTGGACCAGTAACGAAGAACGGCAACCCCTCGATCGGCACCTTGGCACGTATAGTCGCGATCTCTGGTGCGCTTGGTTCATCGCGAGCACGCAAAAATAGCAGCACTATTGTCAAGATTGACCATGCGACGAGCCCCCATCGCAACTCATACCAAATGCTGGATAGCGTGATCTCCTGCCCCAGCCTCTTTTTTTGGAAGTAACGCCGATAAAGATAGTCCGGCATGATCGTGAAGAACGCGCCTATAATGAGCTCCAACATTCATTGTCCTCTTGCTGCCGGGTTCTTCGCAGTCGCAATTACAGAGTCATTCAATATGTCACGATCCATGGAAAAGGTGTGCCCGTCAACTTCGCTCTTTTGATAAAAGCGGCTTTCGTCGGGGGTGCTGTCACTCCGACTCACCGTTCAGGTTGTTGTGCTATTAATCGCCGATGCACACCGTCCCCTATAGCCGCCACCGGTTTCCAGCCGAGGTAATCCAGCAGGCCGTCTGGCTATATTTTCGATTTCCCTTGAGCTTCCGGCATGTCGAAGACATGCTGGCCCAACGCGGCATCGATCTGTCGTATGAAACGGTCCGCCGTTGGTCAGTCAAATTTGACCTCGTGTACGCGAAGACGCTGAGACAAGCGCATCCCCGCGCCGATACGCACTGGCATCTCGATGAAGTCTTCGTCTCGATCAACGGTAAAAGCATGTATCTATGGCGCGCGGTTGATTGTGAAGGCCGGGGCCTGGACGTTCTGGT
>JAIBDF010000021.1 GCA_024679535.1 Chromatiales bacterium | reverse complement strand
GCAGCCTCGGCATTGATTCCATGGGCAGCCAGGGCATCGATTCGAACGGCAGCCTCGGCATTGATTCCATGGGCAGCCAAGGCATCGATTCGAACGGCAGCCTCGGTATAGATTCCATGGGCAGTCTCGGTATCGACTCGAACGGCAGTCTCGGTATCGACTCGAACGGCAGCCTCGGCATAGATTCCATGGGCAGTCTCGGTATCGATTCGAACGGCAGCCTCGGCATTGATTCCATGGGCGGCCTCGGGATCGACTCGAACGGCAGCCTCGGCATTGATTCCATGGGCAGCCAGGGCATCGACTCCATGGGCGTCCTCTCCGGTCCGGTTGACCGCATAGACGCCATTAACGGTGTATTCGAGTCCATGGGGCAGATCGTGATGGCCTCTCGTGGAGCTCTCGCCGGGATGAGCGTAGGCGATTTCGTCTCCGTACAGGGATCGATAGCAGGTCCGGGTTTTCTCTATGCAGACGAGGTGTCCGTTTCAGACATCCAGTACGTTCCTGGCGCTACCGAAGTATTCGTAACCGGAATGCTTAGCTCTGTTAACCGAGCCACCGGCATGGCTCAAATGGGCGGGCTTACGATTGATTACACCATGAGTCTGGGCGCCGGAAGCGCTCCGTCCGAGATGATGTGGAGCTTCTCCGGAACGCGCCCTGTGTCACGTGGTGTGATGATTTCGGATCGTACCGGCGGATTACGCTAAGCGATCAGTCGAAAGAGCGGGTTCGATTTCGCTCATCGTTCATTCTTTCGCTTTATTAAAGAAAAGGCCACCATCGGTGGCCTTTTTCTTTGCCTGCGTTTCTAGCGGGCATAAAAAAGTCGGCGTCCCTGCCGACTTAGTTCTCGTATCAACCTATAAAAGGAGATGCGAGGGTTGGAGGAGCCATCCCCGAGCGATTAGGGATGACTCGCGAGCAATACTATGGCTGCACCCAGATTCATGGTGTGACCAGCATCACAATTCAATTGGCGAAATAAAAAAGGGCGCCCTTCGGCGCCCTTAACTGAATAAAAACAGTGTATTAAGTTAAGTCATCCTTACTCGGGGGCGATTTTCCGCAGGTTGGCCATGTAGTCTCTCAATTTTTGGCCTTCTACTTCCTGCTTCAAGACATCGACAACACTATCGTAGGGCGGGGGCGCCGCGTCGCGAGAATCCTCACGGAGAATCACGTGCCAGCCAAACTGCGACTGAACGGGCGTCTTGGTGAACTCACCATTGTCCAGCGCTTGTACCGCGGTGGAGAACTCGGGAACCATACGATCAGGGGGGAACCAACCCAAGTCGCCACCTGACGACGCCGAGGGTCCTGTTGACTTGGCCGACGCAAGCTCAGCAAAATCAGCGCCGCCGTCCAGCTCGGTAACAAGCGCCTGGGCTTCGCTCTGAGTCTCAACGAGAATATGGCGGGCCTTGAATTCACTCGCAGGAGCAAGTTTCATTTGCTCTTCGTAAAGGGCGCGCATTTCCTCATCAGTTGCGGCATTGCTAGCTAGGAAATCTGCGGCTACAGCCTGGGCCAACATCGCGCGAGTCTGAAGTTCGATCTGCGCCTTTATGCGTGGTTCCTGCCTCAGTGCTTCAGCGCGCGAATCCTCCGACAGGAGATAAATATCTGTCAGTTCGTCGCGAATCTGGACTACTTCTTCGGCGGTCGCCTGTTCGGCCGGTTTTTGTATCCGCGATTCCAGATACATATTGAACACGGTAGGGTCGATGTTGACGCCCGCGCCTGCCTGCGCCCATAACGTGCCGGAAGCAGTAATGGCGATGGCACCGGCGAGCATTGCCAGACGCGTAGCGCGGGTTGCCCCGGCACGGATAGAAAATGTCATAGTGATTCCTCGTTTCGAAGTTCGCGCATGATATACGAATATAGGCACTGCGCGGAAGACAGGGTTTAACCTTCTGATCATTAGTCTAGGGGTGCGCTGGCATTAATTTGCAGCGCATGGATATCCGTTTCCATCAGCGATCCCATCGCGTCATAGACCATTCGGTGGCGTGCAAGCGGTCGTTTGCCACAGAACTCTTTTGACTCGATTGTGATGGCAAAGTGCCCGCGTCCGTCACGCGCCCCTTCATGCCCGGCGTGTAAGTGGCTTTGATCCTTGACCAGGAGGTGGGTTGGCGCGAACGCCTCGACCAATAGCGCCTCGATCCGGGATACGCGATCGTCGCTCATGGCAGTACCTTGATATACGGTTTTACGGTGACTCTGGCGTAGACGCCTGCTCCTACATAGGGGTCAGCGTTTGCCCAGGCCTCCGCGTCGGTCAGCGAATCAAACTCTGCAACGATCAGGCTACCTGTAAACCCGGCAGGCCCGGGATCAGGAGAGTCGGCTACAGGGTGAGGACCCGCGATCAAGAGACGACCTTCGTCGACGAGCGTCGTCACTCGAGCTAGATGCTCGGAGCGAGCCCCCAGGCGCCTCTCAAGGGAGTCTTCAATGTCCTCGCTAATAATGGCGTACCACATCCCCTTACTCCGGCGCGTCGTCTTCGTCGCCGATTATATTGGCGATCCAGAGAGTCTGCGCAATCATAAATACAAAAGTAAAAGCCATAAGTCCGAACACTTTGAAGGTGGCCCAGGTTTTCTCGGAGTAGTTGTAGGCTACATATATGTTAAGTATTCCGGCCATGGCAAAGAACAACACCCAGACCAGGTTCAACTTTTTCCATTGTGAGGGCGATACCTTCTCGAGAGTCAGTCCCTCGACCAGGCCAAAGAAACGCTGCGCCAGCGGTTTCTCGCCCAGCCATGTGCTTAGCAAGAAAGCGATACCTACGACCCAGTAGAACGCCGTAGGTTTCCAGTACGTGAAATATGGGTTGCGAAAATAGAGGGTTAGACCGCCAAACAGCAGCGCAAAGACCGTCGACCACATGTACATCTTGTCGATCGAGCCGTTGCGAACGGATTTAACGGCGAGTCCAATGGGCATTGACACCATCAGGACGACGACCGCCGCGTAAATGTCCTTGAGGAGCAAGGCCCCCAGGAACAGCAGTAGCGGAAAGAATTCAAATATCATGTTCATGTTGGTCGCGCATGATAGCTTAATAATCGGGCTATGCGCGAGCGTGCGGCTCGCCTACAATCCGCGCGTGGCCAAGCTTATAGAAGTGCATCCGACTGATCCGCAACCGCACCGGGTCGGGAAGATCGTCGAGAGAATTCGCGACGGTGCTCTAATCGCGTACCCGACGGATTCAAGTTATGCCTTCGGGTGTCGCATTGGTGACAAGAAAGCCATCGACCGAATTCACCGTATTCGCAAAACCGACAAGAAGCACAACTTCACGCTGGTGTGCGCCGATCTGTCCGAGATCAGCGTCTATGCCCGGGTCGACAACTGGGCTTACCGTCTGATCAAATCGCTCACGCCAGGTCCCTATACATTTATTCTCCCGGCCACTCGGCAGCTGCCAAAAATGCTGCAAAATCCCAAGCGTCGTACGATAGGCATCCGGGTTCCTGACCATGCCCTGGTGAGGGCGATGCTGGCGGAGCTGGGCGAACCCATCATGAGTTCAACGCTCTTGCTGCCGGGCGACGAGCTGCCTCTGACGGACCCCATGGATATCGAGGAGCGCATTGGTCATGAGATCGAGGTGGTCGTGGAGTGCGGGCCAACGGGACTCGAGCCGACGTCGATTCTGGACCTGTCTGGCGGCACGGTGGAAGTGTTGCGGGCCGGTCGCGGCGACATCAGTCAGTTCACCTGATTCTCGACAGATGCGATAGAATGCGCGGATCGCAGCCGGAAGCCGTATGAAGCCCGAACTTACAGTCCTGAATCCTGAGGACGCCCCAAAGCCCCCACAGGACGAAAAGCAGTCTCCCGCGCAGGCCGAAATGCCGTTTGCCGTCGTCGACGGCGAACCGGTAACGACGTTGCCGCAGGACCTGTACATTCCGCCGTACGCATTGCAGGTGTTCCTCGAGGCATTTGAGGGACCGCTCGATCTGCTGCTGTATCTGATTCGTCGCCAGAATATCGACATTCTCGATATTCCGATCGCGGAGATTACCAAACAGTACGTCAAGTACATCGAGGTCATGAAGGAGCTTCAGCTCGAGCTCGCCGGCGAGTATCTGCTGATGGCCGCGATGTTAGCTGAGATCAAGTCTCGTATGCTCTTGCCACGTCCCGAATCGCATGAGGAGGAAGAAGATGATCCGCGTGCAGAGCTGGTTCGCCGTCTGCAGGAGTACGAGCGTTACAAGAAGGCTGCGGAGGATATCTCCGACTTGCCGCGACTGGAGCGTGATGTGTTCGTGGCCAGCGCCGATGCGCCCGAGCGCAAAGTCGTTACCGCAATGCCGGACGTCACCTTGAAGGAACTGTTGCTCGCTTTCCACGATGTTCTGAAACGAGCTGAGATGTTCTCGAACCTGCGGATGACGCGTGAACCTCTCTCGGTACGTCAGCGCATGAGCGAGATTCTGACGCGCATCAAGGCCAGTAATTTCACTGGTTTCAGCAGTCTTTTCGATCCTGAAGAAGGGCGCATGGGCGTTGCTGTCACGTTTATTGCCATTCTCGAGTTGCTGCGCGAGTCGATGATCGAGGTTGTGCAATCAGACGCCTACGCGCCGCTCCACGTTCGCGCCGCTTCAACCGTACACCTGGTTTCCGATGACGATGAGCCTGCTGAGGTCGATCCGCAGGAACAGACTTGAGAAAGAGAAGTAATGGAAGCAATAGAAATTAAGCACTTCATAGAGGCCGCCCTGCTGGCTGCGGGACGCCCGCTGAATATTGATCAGCTGAAGGGACTTTTCGACGGTCGTACAGCACCGGAGAAGTCCGAGATTCGAGCGGCCATCGCGACGCTAAACGAAGAGTACGAGGAACGCGGCATTGTAGTCTCCGAGGTCGCGTCGGGCTTTCGTATGCAGGTTAAAGCGGCAATGGCCGACCGGCTGCAAAAACTCTGGGAAGAGCGTCCGCCGCGATATTCGCGTGCGCTTTTTGAAACGCTCGCACTTATCGCATACCGACAGCCGATCACGCGCGGTGATATCGAAGAGATTCGTGGCGTATCTGTGAGTTCTAATATTGTGCGTCAGCTTCTGGAGCGCGACTGGGTACGAGTAGTGGGTCATCGCGATGTACCGGGTCGTCCGGCGATGTTCGGCACCACCAAGGGATTTCTCGACTACTTCGGATTGAAGAAGCTTGACGACCTTCCGCCACTTGCCGACCTGTCTGATTGGGAGAGTCTGCGTGTTCAACTCAACCTTCCCGAGGTCGAGGACCAGGCCGTAACAGGAGTGGACGAGACGGCCGATGCTGCTATCTCTGAGTTACCGGTTATCTATCCCGAAGACGTCGAGGAAGACGATGGCGAGGAATACCCGGATGAGGATGCGGTTGCTGAGGCGCTCGCGAAAGCAAACGCAATACAGGAGCTTCCTGAACTGCAGCCAGTCGTTGAAGAGCCCGAAAAGACGCCGGAAACAGAGGCGGACGACGAGCTTGTTGTGAACGAATGGCCCGACCCGGTTGCCTGAGCGAATCCAAAAAGTCCTCGCGGCAGCAGGCCATGGCTCCCGCCGTAAAGTCGAAACGTGGGTCAGAGAAGGGCGCCTCACGGTGGATGGTCGTACGGCCGAGCTGGGCGACCACATCGAGGGTACGGAACGCATAGCTCTTGATGGTCGTCCGCTGGCGATGCGGCGTAATGTGCAACCGCATCGTTACATTGCGTACAACAAGCCGAGCGACGAGGTTACGTCACGGGAAGACCCAGATGGCCGCAAACGTGTTTTCGATTCATTGCCAAAACTCAAAGGATCCAGGTGGGTCGCGGTGGGGCGCCTGGATCTCCCGACGACTGGTCTCCTCATCTTCACCACGGATGGAGTGTTGGCTAACGCGCTGATGCATCCATCGGCTGAAATAACCCGCAAGTACGCGGTACGCGTTCACGGCGACCCCAGCCAGACGGAACTCGACGAACTCAAGAAAGGCGTCATGCTGGATGATGGTCTCGCGCACTTCGATACGATCGATTACGGCGGCGGTGAGGGGACGAATCGCTGGTTTAATGTTTCGCTACGGGAAGGGCGTAATCGCGAGGTACGGCGTCTCTGGAAGGCTGTAGGCTATGAAGTCAGTCGCCTGATTCGCGTGGCGTACGGTCCACTGCAGCTGCCACGCAATCTTCGGCGTGGCAAATATGAAGCGCTCACGCCGGCGCAGGTACGGTCCTTATACATCGCCGGAGGCCTGAAGCCTCCAGACAGTCCTTTGCCGCAACACAAGAAACGAAAAAGAAAACGTTACTGAGCGTCGATACTTTCGCCGGTTACGCCCTTGCTGTCGGGCCCCAGCAGGTATACATAAGGCGCGAGAATATCTTCCGGCCGCTTTAGCAAGTCACGATCTTCGGCCGGGTAAGCGGCCAGGCGCATGTTAGTGCGCGTCGCGCCTGGATTGATGCAGTTCGAACGAAGTTTGCCGTGTCGATGTTCATCAGCCAATACCTGGGACATACCTTCGGTCGCAAATTTGGATGCCGCGTAAGCGCCCCAGAATGCCTTCCCGGTTCGGCCCACACCGCTGCTGGTGTAAATGACAGAGGGATCGTCAGACTTTTGCAGCAGCGGCAGCAATACCTGCGTCATGGCAAACACGGACGTGACGTTTACATGCATGACTTTTTGCCACAAAACCGCGTCGTACTGCTCAATCGAGTAGCGTTCGCCAAGAATGCTGGCGTTGAGCACCAGTCCATCGAGGCGTCCAAATTCTGATTCGATACTCTGCGCCAGTGTGGTGTAGGACTCAGCGTTAGCCGACTCCAGATCCATCACGGCAATTGATGGCCGGGGAGCTCCCTCGATCGCTTCGATTGTGTCGTAGATTTTTTCGAGCTTCTGTGCGCTGCGCCCGTGCAGGATAACCTGGGCGCCCAGCCTGGCGGCATGCAGGGCGAGCGCTTTGCCAATGCCGTCACTGGAGCCGGTAATCAGGATAATGCGGCCGCGCAGGATATCGCCAGGGTACGCGTACGATTTGGGATCGATGCTCAAGTGTCGTTTCCTTCAATCATGGTCCGCGGAACGGGTTCCAGCGAATCCAGCTTCTCAATTTCTTGTTTGCCGTGAACACCGAGCTCCGTAAATTTGCGTGCGCCCGGCAATACCTTACGTTCGAGCGAGCCGACGGCCTTATTGTAATGTTCGACGCTGCTTGCGAGTTGGCGGCCGACCCGATTCATATGTGTCACAAAGGTGCCCAGGCGACTGTAAAGGTCTTCAGCCAGCACGCGGATTTCCTTGGCATTATCTGCCAGTGCGAGCTGGCGCCAGCCGTAAGCAACGGCCTTTAACAACGCGACAAAGCTGGTCGGCGTCGCGAGGATGATCTGCTCGGAAAGTGCATATTCGATGAGGTCCGGTTCCTCGGCAAGGGCCGCGCTCAGGAACTGGTCCCCCGGAATAAACAGAATGACAAACTCCGGGCTTTCGTCGAACTGCTTCCAGTAAGCCTTGGACGACAGCATCCTGATGTGAGCCCGCACGTTCTTGGCGTGGCGCTCCAGGCCGAGCTTGCGCTGCGCATCGTCTTCAGCTTCGACTGCCGAGAGGTAGGCGTCCAGCGGCGTCTTGACGTCGACGACGAGCTGACGATGGTCCGGCATATTGACAATCATGTCGGGCCGGATGGTCTGGTCGCTAGCGACGGTGTGTAACTGCTCAACGAAGTCGCAATGCTCAACCATGCCGGCAAGTTCGACCAACCGCCGCAGTGTGATCTCACCCCACTGACCGCGTACCTCTGGGCGGCGCAACGCTTTAACCAGATTCTGTGTTTCCTGGGTCAGCGACTTCTGGTTGATTTGCATGGATTCAAGCTGGCTTCTGATGCCGCCGTAGGCCTCGCTGCGCGCCTTCTCGAGATCCGAAATCTGTTTGTGTGAGGCGTGCAGCGCGTCCTGGATAGGCTTGACCAGTTCCTCGACTGCTTTCTCGCGTTTTTCGAAATCGCTTTCGACTTTTGCCTGCCGTGTCTCGAGGTTTTGCTCGGCCAGCTTCAGAAACGTATCGCTATTGGCGCGCAGCGAACGATTCGAAATATCAGCAAACGCCTGGGTGAGTTTTGCGTTGGCAAGTTCGAATGCGGCTTCCCGTTCGGCCTGGATCGCTTCCTGGTTCTTCAGGCTGGCAGCGGCGTCGGCGAGTTCGCCAAGTAACGTATTGCGACGGTTGCGAGCGACCAGCCACATGATGAGCAGACCAATTAATACGCCAATGCCGAGAGCCGGCAGTCCTACGTTGATGTAGACAGGATCAAGCGAGACGGAAATCATCAGGACTCGAGGTTAACCGCTTTGAGGACGATTTCGGCAAGTTCTTCGGCATCCGCAACGATTATGTCGGCACCCCATTCACGTGGGTCGTCATCCTCGGTGATGTAGCCGTATCCGGCGGCAATAGTACTCATTCCGGCACGCAGTCCTGCCTCGATATCCCGCGCGGCATCGCCCACATAGATGGCGCGGTATGCGTCGACCCCGGCCATGTCACAGGCGAGCAGAAGTGGCGCAGGATCCGGCTTTCTAACGGGCAGGGAATCGCCGCTCACGGTGCATGCACTGCGTGCTGCCAGTCCCAGCGCTTCAAGCAGGGGGCCGGTTAAATGCTCTGGCTTGTTGGTTACCACGCCCCACGGGCATCCTGCATCATCGAGATGATCGAGCAGGGTGTCGACGCCCGCGAACACCAGCGAGTCTTCGCAGAGCGTTTCGGCGTAACGTTCCAGGTACTCCATGTGCATATCGTCGCCATAGGAAAATTCATGCTCGGGAAAGCCCAGACTCAAGAGGCCGATGGCACCATTTGATACCTGGGAGCGTCCCTGCTGATAGTCGACCGGTGCCAGTCCGTAGGAGGTCTGCATGGCCTGCAGGACGGCGACCATGTCCGGAGCCGTGTCTACGAGCGTCCCGTCGAGGTCAAACAGCACGGCATTGAAATAGCCGTCCCGCATCTGCGTAAGGTCACTCACCCGTGGATCGCTGGTAATGCATCAGGTAATTGACGTCCAGATTGGATCCGAGCGAATACGCCTTGGTTAGCGGGTTGTAGTGCATGCCGATACTGGTCTGAAATTCCAGTCCCGCTTCGCGTGCCCATTGCTCCAACTCGGACGGACGAATGAACTTGTCGTACTCATGTGTGCCTTTTGGCAAGAGATTCAGGATGTATTCCCCGCCGACGATCGCGAACAGGAACGCTTTCGGATTGCGATTGATCGTCGAAAAAAAGACATGACCACCCGGCTTTACGAGCTCTGCACATGATCGAATGACCTGTGAGGGATCCGGTACGTGCTCGAGCATTTCGAGACAGGTGACGACGTCGTACTGCGCAGGCTCTTTCGCGGCCAGTGACTCTGCTGTCGACCGCCGGTAGTCGACGTCGACGCCCGACTCATGCTGGTGAAGGCGGGCAACGGCCAGCGGCGCCTCAGCCATGTCGATGCCGGTAACCGTTGCTTTACACGCCGACATCGACTCGGCGAGGATGCCGCCTCCGCAGCCGATATCGAGAGCTTTGCTGCCGGCAAGCTTGACGTGCTCCCGTATCCAGTCGAGTCGTAATGGGTTGATCTCATGCAACGCACCGAATTCACCCTCAGGATCCCACCAGCGAGATGCCAGCGCATTGAATTTTGCCAGTTCTGCCGGATCGACATTGTCCGTTGCTGTCGTACTCATGGTGGCTCCTATTGTACTTCGCCGGTTTCCGACATGCGGTCTCGCCATTCATTACCGCGTGCCAGAAGTCCATCCGAATCAATGTGGACAAATTGACCATTTTCCAGATGCCGGCGGCCAGCGATCCAGACATCCGCCACCTGGTCGCAGCGCGATGCATACACGAGCTGCGACACGACATCGTAGATCGGCTGGCTGTTGAGCGTGCGCAGATTCACACAGGCGAGGTCGGCCCATTTTCCGGTCTCTATCGATCCGATTGAGCTTTCAAGGCCCAGAGCCATAGCCCCGCCCAGGGTCGCCATGTGCAATGCCTCGTCGGCGGTGACGGCCGATGCGTCATTCGCCGTGGCTTTGGCGAGCAGGGCGGCCGTCCGCATTTCGGAGAACATGTCGAGCATATTGTTGCTTGCAGCGCCGTCGGTACCGATTGCCACAGTCAGGCCGGCGCGCCGGTACTTGGCAATGGGTGCAATACCGCTGGCAAGTTTGAGATTCGAATTCGGACAATGCGCCACGCTGACGCCGGCCTCGGCGAAGCGGGCGATTTCCTCATCGTCCATATGGACCGCGTGCACGGCCAGTAGCGAACGATTGACGAGTCCTGCGTCAAGGAGTCGTTCGTAGGGGCGCTTGCCGGTATCGCGCAATGAGATCTCGACCTCTGCGGCTGTTTCATGCAGATGAATCTGGACGCGCACATCGAGTTGATCGGCCAGCACCCGCAACTCCCCAAATGATTCATCGGACAGGGCGAATGTGGAATGCGGTGCAAATGCGGTCGTAACCAGCGGGTGATCGGCATAGGGGTCATGGACCAGGTCCGCCGCCTTCTGCAGGTACTCCGCAGCGTTGTTGGCCCAGCCCGTCCGGAAATCGACAACGGGCGTGGCCACCACAGCCCTCATGGACAGGTCTACGGCGGCCTCAGCGACGATTTCCGGGTAGAAATACTGGTCGCTGAAGCAGGTGATGCCGCCGCGAATCATCTCGGCAATAGCGAGCTCTGTGCCGTCGCGAACCATTTCCGCACTCACCCAGCGACGTTCTGCCGGCCAGATGCCCTCATGCAGCCATGCCTCCAGCGGCATATCGTCAGCGAGGCCACGAAACAGTGTCATCGCGGCATGTGTGTGGGCATTGATCAGACCGGGAATAAGCACGTGATCGGGCCGCTCCACGAGCACGCTGGGCTGAAACCTGGTCTTGGCTTGCTCGAGTGGCAGTACGGCCGCTACACGCCCGTCGGTGATGGCCACAGCGTGGCCCTCGAGGACCTTAACGGCGGGCTCTACGGGGACGCACCAGCGCGGTACGATAAGGGTGTCACAGTGCTGCATAGTCGCCGCAGTATACGCATCGTACAGGGTAGCGCCAGCCTTGCGTTTCAGGCGTTTTTGGCAACCTCAAATACTGCTGTTTCGGGCCCGATTGTGGTATTATTTGGTTCCAGTCAAATCGCTCAAAATCCGAACAAATTTGATCTTTGGATTCCGCCTTATTCGGGGCGGGGCCGCACTCGGATTTTGAGCATAAGAAGCAGGAAAATATGTCTGAAGTTGCCCAGGAATTGTTGTCAGTCAGCCTCGAAGAGGAGATGCAGCAGTCCTATCTCGACTATGCGATGAGCGTCATCGTCGGCCGTGCCTTGCCCGACGTCCGCGACGGCCTTAAACCGGTCCATCGACGGGTTCTCCACGCCATGCGCGTGCTGGGCAACGACTTCAACAAGCCCTACAAGAAATCGGCCCGCGTGGTTGGTGACGTCATCGGTAAATACCATCCGCATGGCGACTCGGCGGTCTACGATACGATCGTTCGTATGGCACAGCCGTTTTCGATGCGGTACATGCTGGTCGACGGGCAGGGTAACTTCGGCTCGGTTGACGGCGACTCGCCGGCAGCCATGCGTTATACCGAGGTGCGCATGGCCAAGGTGGCTCATGAGTTGCTGGCCGACATCGATAAGGAGACGGTCGATTTCGTAGAAAACTACGATGGCTCCGAGAGCGAGCCGTCGGTGATGCCGACGCGAATCCCGAACCTGCTGGTCAATGGCTCGTCGGGTATCGCGGTCGGTATGGCGACCAATATTCCGCCACACAACCTCAATGAGGTGATCAGCGCCTGCCTCGCGCTGATTGAAAACCCCGAGATTGATGTACCGGAACTCATGGAGCACATGCCAGGGCCCGACTTCCCGACGGCCGGCATTATTAACGGCGCCCAGGGCATTTACTCGGCGTACCGTACCGGCCGAGGTCGTGTGCATATACGAGCCCGTACCGAAGTCGAGGTTATCAACAAGCGTGGCAAGGAAGCGATTATCGTCACGGAGCTGCCGTTCCAGGTTAACAAGGCGCGGCTGATCGAAAAAATCGCCGACCTCGTGCGCGAGAAGCGCATCGAGGGCATTAGCGAGTTGCGTGATGAGTCCGATAAGGACGGCATGCGTATTGTGATTGAGCTGAAACAAGGCGAGGTCAGCGACGTCGTGCTGAACAACCTCTACAAGCAGACACCGATGCAGAGCGTCTTCGGCATCAATATGGTGGCCTTGCACGAAGGGCAGCCAAAGCTCCTGAACCTCAAGCAGGTTCTCGAAGCATTCCTGTCTCATCGCCGCGAAGTCGTCACACGCCGGACTATCTTCGATCTGCGCAAGGCGCGCGATCGGGCCCACGTCCTGGAAGGGCAGACCGTCGCGCTGGCAAACATCGATGATGTCATCGCGCTGATCAAGGCATCTGCTTCGCCCGCTGAGGCAAAAGTCGGCCTGATCGAGCGAGCGTGGCAGCCTGGCGAAGTGACCGGCATGCTGGAGCGTGCGGGTGAGACCGATACGCGTCCGGACGGACTGGATGCCGGCAGCGGCCTGATTGATGGCCAGTATCGTCTGTCTGCAGTCCAGGCCCAGGCTATTCTTGATCTCCGATTGCATCGACTGACGGGGCTCGAACAGGAAAAAATTGTCAAAGAATACAAAGAGATATTAGGTAAAATTAAAGAATTTTCTGATATTCTTGCCAATCCCGATCTGCTGCTTGAAGTGATCCGTAGCGAGCTGGCCGATGTGCGGGACACATTTGGCGACGAGCGTCGGACCGAAATCGTGCAGGATCACTCCGATCTTAGCGTCGAAGACCTGATCCCGCAGGAGGAGGTTGTGGTGACGCTTTCCCATGGCGGCTATGCCAAGGCCCAGCCTATCGACGTCTACCAGGCGCAAAAGCGCGGCGGGCGTGGGCGTTCTGCGACGAAGGTCAAGGATGAGGATTTCATCGACAACCTGTTCGTGGCGAATACTCATGACACGATCCTGTGCTTCTCAAGCCGCGGCAAGATCTACTGGTTGAAGGTCTACCAGGTACCGCAGGCCAGTCGCGGGTCCCGCGGCAAGCCCATCGTGAATCTCCTGCCGCTTGAGGCAGGCGAACGCATCAATGCGGTGCTGCCTATCAAAGAATACGCGGAGGGTCATTTCGTCTTCATGGCGACATCGGCGGGAACCGTCAAGAAGACGCCGTTGAGCCAGTTTTCCCGCCCGCGCGCGAACGGCATCATTGCCATCGATCTGCGAGGCGAGGATAAACTGGTCAACGTTGCGATTACCGATGGCAATGCCGAGATTCTGTTGGTGGCGAGCCACGGCAAGGCGATTCGTTTCGCCGAGGGCGATGTCCGTCCCATGGGGCGCGGCGCGGCCGGTGTGCGCGGCATCAAGCTGCCCGACGGCCACGAAGTAATCGGGCTCAGTACAATCGCAGACGGGCTCATCCTGACGGCCACCGAAAACGGCTATGGCAAACGCACGCCAGTTGACGACTTCCCGGTTCAGGGGCGCGGCGGTCAGGGGGTCATCGCGATCCAGACGACCGATCGCAACGGCAGAACGGTGGGTGCAATCCCGGTCGGCGAGGACGATGAGATCATGCTCATCAGTTCGAATGGCACGCTGGTGCGGACCGGCGTAAGCGATATTTCGGTCATGGGCCGCAATACGCAGGGCGTGCGCCTGATTCGCGTCGAGAGTGGCCAGCGGGTCGTGGGATTAGCACGTATTGAATCGATAGAGGACGAGGAAGAATAATTACGATCGTAAGTAATGCAATCTTCCGATTAAATCGTAACAATACGCGCGCCAGACTCATCACTGACTAAGCCTCTCACTCAGGAAACCCAACGCAATGTCACGCGTTTACAATTTCAGCGCCGGCCCTGCCGCGCTGCCTCTCGAAGTACTCGAAACCATTCGCAATGATCTCCCGGACTGGCTCGGTTCGGGTATGTCGGTTATGGAAGTCAGCCACCGCAGCGCCGATTTCGTGGAACTCGCCGCACGCGCGGAGGCTACATTGCGTGAGCTGCTGCAGGTGCCCGACGACTACAGCGTCCTGTTTCCGCAGGGCGGTGCCACGATGCAGATGGCTATGGCACCGATGAACCTGTCGAATGACGACGATACGGCCGACTACATCGTCACGGGCAGCTGGGGCAAGAAAGCCGCGGGTGAGGCAACAAAATTCTGCAAGGTAAACGTCGCGGCTGATGCGTCGGACAGGAAGTTCACCTATATTCCGGACGCATCGTCCTGGCAGCGCTCGGATGATGCGGCCTACCTGCATTACACCCCCAATGAGACCATTGCCGGCGTCGAGTTTCACTTCGTACCTGGTGGCGATGTACCGCTGGTCGCAGACATGTCCAGCAATATCCTCTCTCGCCCGATCGACGTGAGCCGGTTTGGAGTGATTTATGCCGGCGCCCAAAAGAATATCGGTCCGGCGGGTATCACGCTCGTCATCGTGCGTAACGAGCTCCTCGACCGGGCGCGTCCGAACAATCCGCACCTGATGACCTGGAAGTCCTACGCAGATTCCGACTCCATGACCAATACGCCACCGACCTTTGCGTGGTATGTCGCGGATCTCGTCTTCCAATGGCTGAAACGGCAGGGGGGCGTCGAAGCCATGGCGGAGATCAATGCTCGCAAATCGAGCAAACTCTACGCAGCCATCGACACGTCTGATTTCTACAGCAATCCCGTGGCGCTTGACTGCCGCTCGCGGATGAACGTGCCGTTCATCCTGGCAGACGACGCGCTGGACAAGAAGTTTCTGGAAGAATCGGCGGCAGCTGGCCTGACGAATCTCAAAGGCCATCGCTCGGTGGGCGGCATGCGGGCTTCTATTTATAACGCGGTTAGTGAGGAAGCGGTCGACGCACTCATCGCATTTATGGCTGATTTTGAAAAGGCTAACGGTTAATCATGTACAAGATTCTGACGCTCAATAATATTGCCGTAGAAGGTCTGCGGCGCCTGCCTCGTGAGCGCTACGAGGCCGCTTCTGAAATCGCACACCCTGATGCCATTCTGCTGCGTTCGCACAACATGCACGATATGGCTATCCCGGATACAGTCGCCGCAATCGGCCGGGCAGGCGCGGGTACAAACAACATTCCATGTGACGAGATGGCCGCTCGGGGGGTACCCGTATTTAATGCGCCAGGCGCCAATGCCAACGCTGTCAAGGAGCTCGTGATCGGCGGTATGCTCATGGGTGCACGCAACCTCGCCAGCGCCAGCGAGTACGTAAAGACGCTGGACGAAACGGGCGACGCCCTCAAGAAAGCGGTGGAGGCCGGCAAGAAGCAGTTCGTCGGGATTGAACTTCCAAGCAAGACGCTTGGTGTCATCGGGCTCGGCGCAATTGGTGTGGCCGTGGCAAACGCCGCGCTAGATCTTGGCATGAAGGTTGTGGGCTACGATCCCGCAATTACGGTTCGCAACGCCTGGCAATTATCGTCCGGCGTCGAGTTGGAAGAGACGCTGGATCAACTGTTCCAGCACGCCGATTTTGTCACCTGTCATGTGCCCCTGGTCGATGGGACCAGGAACCTGGTCAACGCGGACCGCATAGCCCTTATGAATGACGGTGGCGTCCTTATTAATTTCGCGCGCGGTGGAATTGTCAATGATGCGGCAGCGATCGCCGCCCTCGACAGTGGCAAGTTGCACGCGTTCGTCACGGACTTTCCGACGCCGGAACTCATAGCGCATCCGAAAGTTACCGCTTTACCGCATCTTGGGGCTTCGACAGGCGAGGCCGAAGCCAACTGCGCCATCATGGTGGCGGAGAACGTCAAGGACTACCTGGAGAACGGCAATATTCGCAATTCTGTCAACTTCCCGCAGGCGCGGTTGCCCCGCCTGGATGCCTGGCGCATCACGGTTTCGAACGCAAACGTCCCGAACATGGTCGGCCAGATTTCGACGTGTATCGCTAATGCCGGCCTAAATATTGAGGACCTGCTGAACAAATCGTTCGGTGAAGTTGCCTACACCATCGTTGACGTCAATGCCGAGCCGTCCGACGCCTTATTGGACGAACTGCGTGCCATTGACGGCGTCCTGACGTTGCGAAATCTCGGCAAGCCTGTAACCTGATATTTCTGTTGGGATTTACCAGGAATAGCATGGCAGGTGAGGACGACAAGACAGGCGATTTGGATCTCGAGGAGATTCGTGAGCGCATCAACGCGATTGATGAGCGCCTTCAGGGCCTGATCAACGACCGGGCGAGAATTGCTCAGCAGGTTGGTATCGCCAAAGGCAAGCTGGCGTCTGCCGTCGATTATTATCGGCCGGAGCGCGAGGCAGAGGTCTTGCGCAAAGTCATGGATCGCAACGATGGTCCTATGCGTGACGAGGAAATGCTGCGGCTTTTTCGCGAGATCATGTCAGCCTGCCTCGCACAGCAGGAACCGCTCAAGATTGGTTTTCTCGGCCCCGAAGGTACCTTCACCCAGACCGCCGTTTTCAAGCACTTTGGCCATTCCGTGCGTGCCTTGCCGTTCCATACGATCGATGAAGTATTTCAGGAAGTGGAATGCGGCGCCGCGGATTTTGGTGTGGTGCCCATCGAAAATTCGACCGAGGGCTCGGTCAACAACACGCTTGATATGTTCCTGACCTCACCACTCAAGATTTCCGGTGAAATTGAGCTCAAGATTGAACAACACCTGATGGGCAGCGAGAAGGGTCTCGAGAACATCGAGCGGATCTGTGCTCATGAGCAGTCACTGGCTCAGTGTCGCGGCTGGATCCGGGAGAACCTGCCTCACATTGAGCTGATTGGCATGTCGAGCAATGCCGCCGGGGCCCGGCGGGCGAGAGATGAGGACGGCACGGCGGCCATCGGGCCGGAAGTGGCGGCCGACGTGTACGAACTCGAAATTCTGGTCAATAACATTGAAGACCGGCCCGACAACGCCACCCGCTTCCTCGTCATTGGCCGCAACTTGCTCGCTGCGAGCGGTGCGGACAAGACCACGTTACTGGTGTCCACCAGCGATACGGCTGGCGGCGCTGGTGTGCTTCACAGCCTGCTGCAGCCGCTGGCGAAGCACGGAGTCAGCATGACACGCATTGAGTCACGACCGTCGCGGCGCCGTAAGTGGGATTACGTGTTCTTCATCGATATCGAAGGTCACGCTGAGCAGGGCCCGGTTGCCGATGCCCTGGCAGATCTGGAACACAGCGCCTCGTTGTTCAAGGTGCTCGGAGCCTACCCCAAGGCCATTGGCTGAGAGGCTGCCAGGCGTTCATGCACTTCAAAGTCACACCCTCGGCGCTGCGGGATGCCCGGGTAACGGTTCCGGGGGACAAATCCGTTTCGCATCGGGCCCTGATGCTGGGAAGTATTGCGGAAGGTCGGACAGAAGTCAGCGGCTTTCTCGATGGCGACGACTGCCTGGCTACGGCAGCGGCCATGCGCTCGCTCGGCGTCAGGATTGATCAGCCCAGTCCGACCGAACTCATTATAGAAGGTGTCGGCCTCCATGGGCTGCGCGCGCCTGCTGCTGATATCGATCTTGGCAATTCCGGGACCGCCATGCGTTTGATGGCGGGTCTGTTGAGCGGCCAGGCTTTCGGCAGCGTGTTAACTGGAGATGCATCGCTTACCGGGCGCCCGATGGGCAGGATCATCAAGCCGCTTACGCAAATGGGGGCCGCGATTGAAAGCGACTGCGATGGCACGCCGCCCCTGCAGATATCAGGCGGCCTGCAGCTTCACGGAATTCATTACGACCTGCCGATAGCGAGCGCCCAGGTGAAATCGGCCGTGCTCCTCGCCGGTCTCTACGCGCAGGGTACTACCAGCGTGACGGAGCCCGCAGTGACCCGTGATCATACGGAGCGCATGCTGGGCGCCATGGGCGTGGAGATAATATCAGAGGGCAATCGAATAGCGCTTGATGGTGGCCAGTCTCTATGCGGAACGCAGGTGACGGTGCCGGCCGATCTGTCTTCTGCAACCTTCATAATGCTTGGTACATTGTTGTCACAAGATGCTGATATTATTATAGAAAATGTTGGCATTAATCCAACGAGAACGGGCGTGCTCGACATCCTGCGGGCGATGGGTGCGGACATTTCGTTGGAGCATCCGCAGCTGCTGGGCAAGGAGCCGGTCGCGGATATCCGGGTGCGGGCGTCACAGCTGCACGGTGGACCCGTCGACCCGGCGCTGGTGTCACTTGCCATCGACGAGTTTCCGGCGTTGTTCGTGGCGGCAGCGTCCGCGAGTGGCAAAACGACCTTCTCGGGAATCGGTGAGCTGCGGGTCAAGGAAAGCGATCGCATAGCGGCCATGGCTGATGGCATGCGCCGCCTTGGCATCCGGGTCGATGAGTCAGCAGACGGCGCAGTCGTGCACGGCGGACGTTTCACGGGGGGCGAGGTGGAGAGCTTCCACGACCATCGCGTGGCAATGTCGTTGGCTATGGCAGCCACGATCGCCGATGATGAGGTCATGATTCGCGATGTAGACAACGTTGATACGTCTTTCCCGGGCTTTTGCGATCGCGTAACCGCCATAGGCGGCGCGATCGAGATACTCAAATGACGGAGCGTCCGGATGTCCCGGTAATCACCATCGATGGGCCAAGCGGCTCAGGGAAAGGCACCATCGCCTGCAAAGTGGCCACAGCGCTCGGCTATCATTTGCTTGATAGTGGGGCGCTCTACCGGCTCGTCGCACTGTCTGCCCAGACGTCCGGCATTTCGCTCCAGGATGCCCATAAACTCGCGGAATTGGCCCATGACCTTGATGTCCGGTTTGACAGTAATGAGAACGGCGAGGAGCGAATCTGGCTGGGCGACGAGGACGTCACGACGCTGGTCCGGACGGAGGAAACGGGCGCTGGTGCCTCGACCGTGGCGCAAATTTCGGCGGTCCGGCGGGCATTATTTGAGCGCCAGCGGGCGTTCCAGCAGGCGCCTGGCCTGGTGGCTGATGGTCGTGATATGGGTACGCATGTGTTCCCTGCGGCGACCCTGAAAATCTTCCTCACGGCGAGTGCTGAGGAGAGGGCGCGCAGGCGCCATAAGCAGTTGAAAGACAAGGGCTTGGATGTTAGCCTTGCCGCCCTTTCACGGGACATAGAGGACCGTGACCGGCGGGATTCCGAGCGATCGGTAGCTCCGCTGCGGCCTGCGAAGGATGCCAGGATTCTGGATTCCTCGGGCCAGTCCATCGAAGCGGTGACACAAACCGTACTCGACTGGGTCGCCAACCTCTAAATACCTTAGAAAGTTTCATGGACAGGAACGGACAGGATGTTCGCTCCTTTTTTGTAATGACCGTCAGTCACAGGATGTGACACGACGCAAATGGGTGGGAGTATTACTCCCGTAGGTTTTCATAACATGTCTGAAAGTTTTGCTGAATTATTTGAAGAAAGTTTTGCCAGTCAACAAATAAAGCCGGGTTCTATCATCACCGGTATCGTTGTCGCGGTAAATGACGATGTTGTACTCGTCAGTGCAGGTCTCAAATCCGAGGCCGTTATCCCCATAGAACAATTCAAGAACGACAAGCACGAAGGCGGCATCTCCGTTGGAGATGAGATTGAAGTTGCACTCGATGCCGTGGAAGACGGTTTCGGTGAGACCAAGCTTTCACGTGAGAAAGCGATCCGCGCACGTACCTGGATCGATCTTGAGAAAGCGTTCGAGGCAGGTGAAGTGGTTGAAGGCGTGATTAATGGTCGCGTCAAAGGCGGATTCACGGTTGAGATCGACAATGTCCGGGCATTCCTGCCAGGCTCGCTTGTTGATGTTCGTCCGGTTCGTGACCCAGGCTACCTCGAAGGCAAGAGCCTTGAATTCAAGGTCATTAAGCTCGACCAGCAGCGGAACAACGTTGTCGTATCCCGCCGTGCGGTTGTCGAAACCGAATACTCTGCCGAACGCGAAAAACTCCTTGAAGAGTTGCAGGAAGGCAACATGGCCAAGGGTATCGTCAAGAACCTCACCGACTACGGCGCATTCGTCGACCTCGGCGGTATCGACGGTCTCCTGCATATCACCGATATGGCCTGGAAGCGCGTCAAGCATCCTTCTGAGGTTGTCGAGGTTGGTCAGGAAATTGACGTCAAGATCCTCAAGTTCGATCGTGAGCGCCAGCGCGTCTCGCTCGGCATGAAGCAGCTCGGTGACGATCCCTGGCAGGATCTCGCGCGTCGTTACCCGCCGCAGACGAGAATCTTCGGCAAGGTTACGAATATTGCGGACTACGGTTGCTTTGTTGAAATCGAAGACGGCGTTGAAGGCCTCGTCCACGTTTCTGAAATGGACTGGACCAACAAGAACGTTAATCCGTCTCGCGTTGTCTCGGTTGGTGAAGAAGTTGAGGTTATGGTCATCGAGATCGACGAAGAACGTCGTCGTATTTCGCTGGGCATTAAGCAGTGCAAGTCGAACCCATGGGCCGAGTTCTCTGCAACCTTCAACCGCAACGACAAGGTTACCGGTCAGATCAAGTCGATCACGGACTTCGGTATTTTTATCGGTCTCGACGGTGGTATCGACGGTCTCGTTCATCTCTCGGATATTTCCTGGGATCTGCCGGGCGAAGAAGCCGTGCGGAACTACAAGAAAGGTCAGGAGATCGAGGCAGCCGTTCTCGCTATCGATTCGGAGCGCGAACGCATCTCGCTCGGCATCAAGCAGATGGAGAAGGATCCGTTCTCGAACTGGCTCGCAGCCAACCCCAAGAACTCTATCGTCACAGGCACGGTCACGGAAGTGGACGCGCGTGGGGCAACGGTTGACCTGGGTGATGGTATCTTCGGTACGTTGCGCGCATCAGAGCTGGCACGTGGCCGGGTTGAGGATGCGCGGACGATGATCAAGCTTGGTGAAGAGGTTGAGGCCAAATTCACAAATGTTGATCGCAAGAACCGTTCGATTCAGCTGTCGATCAAGGCGAAGGAAGTTCACGAGGAGCAGGAGGCTGTCAGCAGCTACAAGTCTGACGTCGCTGCAGCGCCCGTGGGAACCACTCTTGGCGACCTTCTGAAGGAAAAAATGTCCGGCGGAAATAAATAATAAGTAAAAAAGGTAGCCCAGACCCGCTGGTCTGGGCTACTATTACCTTTAATATCCGTGAGTTACGCTAATTCGGCGGTACGGCATAAGGTAAAATGACAAAATCAGAACTGATAGAAGCCATTTCTCGTAAGCAGAAACACCTGCCGGCCAAGGATGTTGAACTGGCCGTCAAGCATCTGCTTGATCTGATGAGCGACTCGCTGGCCAAAGGTCAGCGCATCGAGATTCGTGGCTTTGGGAGCTTCTCCCTGCATTTCCGCCCACCGCGAATCGGACGTAATCCCAAGACCGGTGAAGCTGTGGCTTTGTCTGGTAAGTACGTACCGCATTTCAAGCCGGGCAAGGATCTGCGTGATCGCGTAGACGACAGCCGGCATTTCCCTATCAAGAGTTGATCCGTCGCGGCAGCAGGTCGCATCATAGCTTTCGGGTTTACCGGATTTGCGGAGCAAACGCATGCTGAAACGTATCGGGTTGGCGATACTGATCATTCTCATCGTCGTGGTTATGGCGACATTCACCGCAAATAACACGGGCATGATCGATATTGACCTGGCGTTCACCGCGGTGCATACGTCGATTCCCCTGGCATTTACGGTCACCTTTGCGCTGGGATGGCTGTTTGGCATCCTTTGCCTCGGTTTCTTTGTCCTGAAGCTTATTAACGAGCGTCGCATTCTGCGCCGCTCACTGCGCGCTACCGAAAACGAGGTGAGCAGCCTCCGCAATCTGCCACTCAGCGATGCCGACTGAAAAAGCGTTAATACTTGCAGGTCTTTTCCTGCTGCTGGCGGCGGCTGGTTGGGTGATTGGGCGCTTTAGCGAGCGCGATGATGAGGAAGCGCCACCGCCGCTCAACATCGACTATCTGAAAGGCCTCAACTTCCTGTTGAATGAGCAAACCGACCAGGCGCTGGAGCATTTCCTGCGCATGGTTCGGGTAGATGCCAAGACGATTGAGACTCACTTTGCGCTTGGTAGTCTGTTTCGTCGACGCGGTGAAGTAGACCGGGCGATTCGCATCCACCAGAACATCATTGCTCGCCCGGATCTTGCAGCCGAGCAACGCGATCAGGCGTTGTATTCGCTGGCCAAGGACTACCTGGCGGCGGGGCTGCTGGACCGGGCTGAAAGGCTGTTTGCACGGCTTTCAGAGGGTTCCCGTTACCAGGTGCAGGCCATAGAGGCGCTGTGTCGTATTTATGAGCAGGAACGCGATTGGGAGAAAGCGATCGAGGCGGGTAAACGTCTGGAAGTTTTGGGCGGTCGCTCCCTTGCATTGCAGATCGCCCATTATTACTGCGAGCTGGCGGAAGCCGCAGCCGCGGCAGGCGATTACGCGTCTGCGCGCCAGTACGTGAAGAACGCGCAGGCCGGCAGGCCGCGAACCATGCGCGGTGCGCTGACGCGTGCGCATATCGCGCGCGACACCGATGACAGCAAGACAGCGCTCAAGCTCTACCACCGTATTATCGACGAGAATACCTACCTTATTGCCGAGGCTCTCCCGGAAATTGTCGCGATCTACACGCGTGAAAATGAGGTCGATGAACTCGAGCGTGCGCTCAAGGGCATGCTGGCCAAGAATCCGCAAATGTCATCGCTGGTCGCCTACACGGCCATCGTCAACGATATTGGCGGTATACCGGTCATTGATGAATGCGTGGAGCAATACATGCTCAACGAGCCTACCCTGGGTGAGTTTGTGGAACTGCAGCAGTTGTCCGATGATCAGGGTGAAACTGACTCCAGGTTTGCGCGAGTCCGGGGCGCATTGTCAAAACTTGCGGCGGCAACACCGCGTTACCAGTGTCAGGAGTGCGGTTTTTCTAGTCAGCGTCTGCTGTGGCAATGCCCGAGTTGCCGAAACTGGGAAACACAGCGGCCAGCCTCACGCGTTCAATTCGACACGGTATTGCAGCACAGCATTACCGAATAAATTACCCGATTTCGCTGACGGACGCGGCGCAACGGTGCCGCTAGGCTCCCTGTTCTCATACCAAGAAAGGAGCTGAAAATGAGAATCCTGAGTACCGCCGCCATAGCTTTCCTGCTGATGGCACCACTAACCGCATTGGCCGGGCAGGTCGATATCAATAGCGCTGATGCCGAGACAATCTCGGCTGAGCTGAAGGGCGTGGGTCTCTCCAAAGCCCGGGCGATTGTCGAGTATCGCAAGAAGCACGGCCCGTTTCGAAGTGCGGATGACCTCTCGCTGGTGAAGGGTATCGGTGAGCGCACGGTCGAGCTGAATCGAACGGATATCAAGATCTCCGGGCAGAAAAAGTAGGATCGCTTTGGCGTCAGTGGGCCGGGTTCGCGAGGCGGCGGACCTGGCTCTTGTCACCTCTCGTGACGAGCGTCATGTTTCGGCAACCTCGATTTCGTTATGATGCGGTCCTTCCTCATTGTTGGAGCGTCTCGTGGGCCAGAAAGTCAAAACAGCTGTATTTCCTGTGGCGGGTCGCGGTACCCGGTTTCTGCCGGCCACCAAGGCAAGTCCCAAGGAAATGTTACCGGTTGTCGATAAGCCGCTTATTCAGTACGCCGTAGAAGAGGCGATCGCGGCGGGCGCGACAAAGCTGGTGTTCGTTACGGGCGCATCCAAACGCGCGATTGAAGATCATTTTGATACCGACCCCGAGCTTGAAGATGCCCTGACCCAGGCCGGTAAGGACGAATTACTGTCGTCCATTCAGGGCATCGTTCCCAAAGGTGTCTCGTGCATTTATATCCGCCAGGGGAAACCCCTGGGGTTGGGCCATGCTGTTCTCTGTGCACGGCCGGCGGTCGGACATGAGCCTTTTTTTGTGCACCTTGCGGACGATCTGATCGCTGGCGAGCCGGGCTGTCTTGCGCAGATGGCTGACGAACATGCCGCTCATGGCGGCAGCGTGGTCGCAGTCGAAACCGTGCCTCGCGAGAACACCTCAAGCTACGGCATCGTATCGGTCGATGCCGATGACCGAAATCGTCTCACCGGCATCGTCGAGAAGCCGGCACCGGAGGATGCGCCCTCCAATTCGGCCGTCGTCGGCCGTTATCTGCTGACCCCGGAAATCTTCGACAAGCTCGAGAACATCGGGCAGGGTGCCGGCGGCGAAATTCAGCTCACCGACGGCATCGCCGACTTGCTGAATGAGGCAGCCGTTTATGCGTACTCGTTCAGTGGTGTACGCTATGACTGTGGCAGCAAGGTTGGTTATCTGCAGGCGACTGTTGCTTACGGGCTAAGCCATGAGGACACCGGTGATGCATTCCTCGAGTTCCTCAGGGAGGTTATCAGGGACTAATCGCAGGTAATCGAGCCGCCCCCTTATCCAAGCGCCCAAGACGAAAATGTTCCAGCGCAAACCAAAAATTCGATGCGCCTTCGACACCTCTTGCCAGGAATTCTCCAGCCTTGGTCGGATCTTCCGTGGCCGCGATGAAAGCTTCGAAATGATCGAGATCCTCGGAATCGAAAAAGTCGGGGTTTCCGTTCAGTAACTGGCGTGCTTCTTCGAACGCGCGGCCAATGATCAGATATTCAAGTACCTGATACAGGGTGGTTGGGTGCCCAAGCTCCCACGCCGATTCCGCATGCTTGCGGGCCTTGTCAAGCTGCCCGTTTATTGCATACGCGTGCGCTGCCACGGAATGCGAGCCAGGGTTATACGGATCGAGTTCGAGGGCCGTGAGATAGTGCTGCTCTGCCTCATTCCACGCTCGGTCAATGCGAAGTAAATCCGCCAATGCCGCGTGCGGTTCGGCGATTAACGAGTGACATAGTCAATTTTGTTTCTCTTGTCCGGCCGACGGGCTATTCTAAGCCGATAATTCAATTCGACGGCGAAGAAAATATGAGAATAATCAGCGGCTTGGTGTTTCTGTGTAGCATGGCTACGGCGACTGCCCAGCAGTCCTATCTGATCGATTGGGATGTGGCCGGCGAGGAAGCGGTCCAGCATCTGGTCGAGCTTGTGCAGATCAACACCACAAATCCGCCCGGTAACGAAACCCTGGTGGTCGAGTATCTGCAGGCAGAGCTTGCGGCAGAGGGTATTCAGTCCGAAGTGTTCGCCCTGGAGGAATCGCGAGGCAACCTGGTGGCCAGAATTTCGGGTAATGGTTCGAAGCGTCCGCTGCTCATTATGGGGCACACTGATGTCGTGGGTGTGCAACCCGAGAAATGGTATGCCGATCCCTTCAGCGGCAGTCGCGAGGACGGCTTCATCTACGGGCGCGGGACTCTCGATGACAAGGATAATCTCGCCGCAGGACTGATGATCATCAAGCTTCTCAAGCGCTACGGCGTTGCGCTGGATCGCGACATCATCTTGCTTGCGGAGGCGGGCGAGGAGGGTACCCCGGAGGTTGGTATCAACTTCATGGTTGAGCAACACTTCGACAAGATTGCAGCCGAATATGCGTTGGCAGAAGGTGGCCAGTCCGTCATTCGGGACGAGAAGGTCAACACGGTGGGTATCGAGACGACCGAGAAGATGCCGCGTCGCGTGACGCTGGTCGCACGTGGCACGCCGGGACACGGTTCGAAGCCGACCCTGGACAACGCCGTAACCATTCTCGCAAACGCCATTGCCAAGGCTGGAGCCTGGGAGACAGAAGTCCGCCTCAACGACACCACGCGGACCTATTTTCGGCGCATGGCAGAGATATCGGCGCCGGAGGACGCCTGGCGTTATCTCAACGTTGAAAACGAGGACGAGAAGGAGGCCATTCAGCGGCACTTCCTTGAGACTTTTCCCTACCATTACTCGATCTCGCGGACATCTGTTGTGCCAACCGTTATCGACGCCGGTTTTCGCCGCAACGTGATCCCGTCGGAGGCAAAGGCAATTATCGATATCCGAATGTTGCCCGATGAGAACGTCGAGGAGTTTTACGCGAAGCTTGCACAGGTTATCGACGATCCGCGGGTCGAGATCATCCCGGAACACATTTACAGACCCGCCGCGCCACCGTCCGATATCGACAACGAGATGTTCCAGGTGCTTGAGGATGTCGCGTTGCGTATGTACCCCGACGCTACCGTGCTGCCAATCATGCAAACCGGCGCGACGGATATGGCGCAGGTCCGTGCGAAAGGCGTGCAGGCTTATGGCATCGGGCCGGCGCGCTCGATTGAGGAGATCAATAGCGGCTTCGGCGCACACGGAGATAATGAACGCATAGAAGAGGAAGCCTTCATTAGCCTGGTGCAATACATGTGGAATGTCGTTATCGAGATCTCGGCGAGCAAATGACCGGTCGGTCGGCTGTCCCCGTTACTCCTGTTCTGGTGCGAGAATGTCATTCTGATCGAGCAGGGGCAGCCGCTGTCCGGGCTGATCATTCTGATGCTTACGAAGACTGCCCTGGACATTACGTTTCATCAAAAGGAGCACCGCACACTCGGTGGCGGTGGTTGATGCGTTAGTCCGGAAAAGAAAAAGCCCGCTAAAAAGCGGGCTTTCTTAATTTGGCTCCCCGGCGCGGACTCGAACCACGGACCCGATGATTAACAGTCATCTGCTCTACCAACTGAGCTACCGGGGAATTTTGCTCACCCTTAGGTGCGGGGCGCGATTCTGGTCTAGCCCCGGTCCCTTGTCAAGCCATCACGGCCCGTTTTATACGCCTTATGGACTCTTCCAGCATTTCCATCGAACAGGCGAAGGAAAAACGTACGTACCCCGGTGCGCCGAAGGCTGATCCCGGTACACAGGCCAGATCGGCCTCATTGAGAAGAAACTCTACGAACTCGATATCATCCTTCATACCTCTGGCTTCCAATACCCCCTTGATTCTTGGGAATGCGTAGAAAGCGCCTTCGCCGAGACGACATTCGAAGCCCTCGATCGCGTTTAGTGCGGCGACAAAGTAGTCGTGACGTTGGTGGTAAGCGGATGCCATCTCATGCACGCAAGTCTGGTCACCGTTAAGTGCCTCCACCGCTGCCGCCTGGGAAATACTGCAGGCGTTCGTTGTGCTCTGGCTTTGTATGGTCTTCATGGCGTTGATCAGTTCCTGCGGGCCGGCCGCATAACCGATGCGCCAGCCTGTCATGGCGTAGGCCTTCGACACGCCATTGGTGGTGACGGTGCGCCCCATAAGCGAAGGGCAGGCCGTCGCGAAACTCATAAACGGCTCGGGTGCCCAGTGGATATGCTCGTAGATGTCATCGGACAGTATGACGATATCGGGATGCTGCTCAATGACCGCGCCCAGCGCGGCCAACTCTGCCTCGTCGTAACACGCACCGGTCGGGTTGGACGGATTGTTCAGTATCAGCAGCCGGGTCCGCTGGGTGATGGCCGCTTGCAGCTGTCCGGGCGTTAACTTGAAGTGTTGTTCAATGCCTGCCTCGATGATCACCGGCTCGGCATCGGCGAGGCGCACCATATCGGGATAGGACACCCAGTACGGCGCGGGGATGATGACCTCGTCACCGGGGTTAAGCAGCGCGAGGCACAGGTTGAACAATGCCTGTTTGGCGCCGCAGGTCACCACGATCTGGGATAGCTGGTAGTCCAGTTGATTCTCGCGAGACAGCTTCGCCTGGATGGCGGCCTTTAGTTCAGCGGTGCCGTCAATCGGGGTGTAGCGGGTTTGTCCATCGTTGATGGCCGCGATAGCCGCTGCACAAATGTGTGCCGGAGTATCGAAATCCGGCTCACCGGTCCCCAGGCTGATCACGTCACGTCCTGCTGCTCGTAGTTCCGTCGCCAATGCCAGAACAGCACCGGTTGGGGAGGGCTTCACTGAAGCCATACGTTTGGAAACTGGTAAGATCACTCGATTACCCCTCAGATACGCAGCGCTATGGTACGTGAAACAACAGACCTCCCCAATACCTCAACGGAACATCGTGACCGCTTTGATCTGGCCTCCGATTTCTCGCCGGCAGGCGACCAGCCAGCGGCTATTGCAGGACTCGCCGAGGGGCTGGATGACGGGCTCGCGCGACAAACGCTGCTTGGTGTAACGGGGTCTGGCAAGACGTACACGATCGCGAGCGTGATTGAGCGTACGCAGCGTCCCGCGATGATCCTGGCACCAAACAAGACGCTGGCGGCACAGCTTTATGGCGAAATGCGCGAGTTTTTCCCGAACAATGCCGTTGAGTATTTCGTTTCTTATTACGACTACTACCAGCCGGAGGCGTATGTGCCTTCGTCGGATACGTTTATTGAAAAAGACGCGTCGATCAACCAGCACATCGAGCAAATGCGCCTGTCGGCCACCAAGGCGCTCATCGAGCGCCCGGACGCGATCATCGTGGCAACGGTTTCGGCTATCTACGGGCTTGGCGATCCCGAAGCATATTTCAGCATGGTGCTGCATGTAACTCGTGGCGACCGTATCGACCAGCGCACCATTCTCCGCCGGTTGGCGGAGATGCAGTACACACGCAACGAACTGGACCTGTCGCAGGGGACCTACCGCGTAAGGGGCGATGTGATTGACGTATTTCCGGCGGAGTCGGAGCGCGACGCGGTCCGCATCGAGCTGTTCGATGACGAAGTTGAATCGATCGCCTATTTCGATCCGCTCACCGGCGAAATGGTCCGCCGCGTATCGCGCTTTACGGTCTTTCCAAAGACTCACTATGTGACGCCCCGGGAGAAGCTTCTCGAGGCCTGCGAGCACATTAAAGTCGAGCTGAAGGATCGGCTTGAGTACCTAAGAAGGCATGAAAAACTATTGGAAGCTCAGAGACTTGAGCAGAGAACCTTATTCGATTTAGAGATGATTCGTGAGCTTGGGTACTGCTCGGGCATCGAAAACTACTCGCGCTATCTGTCGGGCAGAAGCTCCGGCGAACCACCGCCATGCCTGTTCGATTACGTGCCCGATAACGCCTTGCTCATCATCGATGAAAGCCACGTAACCGTGCCGCAATTGGGCGCGATGTATAAGGGTGATCGCTCGCGCAAGGAGACGTTGGTCGAATTTGGCTTCCGCCTGCCGTCTGCATTGGATAACCGGCCACTGCGCTTCGACGAATTCGAGCGGCTGTCACCGCAGACGGTCTATGTCTCGGCGACACCCGGTGACTACGAGAAAGAGCATTCAGACAACGTCGTCGAGCAGCTTGTCAGGCCCACGGGTTTGATCGACCCGAGCATCGAAGTGCGTCCGGCTACAACCCAGGTCGACGACGTGCTGTCTGAGATCAACAAACGTACCGGTGCAGGCGAGCGGGTCCTGATCACGACGTTGACCAAGCGTATGTCTGAGGATCTGACCGAGTACCTGCGCGAACACGGTGTCGCCGTGCGCTATCTGCATTCCGATATCGGCACCGTCGAGCGCACCGAGATCATCAGGGACCTGAGGCTCGGGGCTTTCGATGTCCTGGTAGGCATCAACCTGCTGCGAGAGGGCCTGGATATGCCCGAGGTGTCACTCGTGGCGATCCTTGATGCTGACAAAGAGGGCTTCCTGCGCTCGGAGCGCTCGCTGATCCAGACAATTGGACGCGCGGCTCGCAATCTCCATGGCACCGCTATTCTCTATGCCGATCGTGTGACGGGTTCGATGCGCCGAGCCCTGGATGAGACGGATCGCCGTCGGGCAACGCAGGTCATCTATAACGAAAAGCATGGCATCACGCCGAAGACGATCATCAAGCAGGTAGCCGATGTCATGGAAGCTGCCTACCCGGTGCCCGGCAGAACGGCGGGCGATAAAAAGGGCGTCTATGAGGTCATGAGTCCCGAGCAACTCCTGAAACGGGCTGCCAAGCTCGAAAAGAAGATGCTCAAGCATGCCCGGGACCTGGAGTTTGAGGAGGCCGCGAACTTGCGTGACGAGATCCAGTCGATACGGGCGCAGGGCCTTGGAATTGGTGGCGCGAAAGCGGGCTGAAAAGCCTTGCAGTAGGTCAAGCCCTTCAGTATCTTACGCGTCCCTTCGAGAGTATGGGCGATTAGCTCAGGGGTAGAGCGCCACGTTGACATCGTGGAGGTCGCAGGTTCGAAACCCGCATCGCCCACCAATCTCCAGGATAATGAATAAAGCACCTGATTTTTTTACGAAAATTCGGGTTCTGGAGGTTGTTTCCTGCGCGCAGGCTTATTAGAATCGCGTTCCCGTTGTGACTGCGCCTGAATGGTGCGGCTCGGGGCGGGCTAAGAT
This sequence comes from Chromatiales bacterium, assembly GCA_024679535.1. GTDB lineage: Bacteria > Pseudomonadota > Gammaproteobacteria > Steroidobacterales > Woeseiaceae > UBA1847. The sequence goes on along the minus strand of JAIBDF010000021.1, from coordinate 4,724 downwards.
TTTGATTTTCGGGAGGATTTGGGTATCGCAGTTACAAAGCGCGTAAGGCGCAATGATGAAATAGAGGCCACCGAAGTGCGGGTTATTGGCTCGGATGGTGAGCAGGCAGGGGTCATGGGTCTCGCAGCAGCGATCGATTTGGCCAAGGATGAGGGATTAGACCTCGTCGAAGTTTCGCCGATGGCGGAGCCACCTGTATGCCGAATTATGGATTTTGGTAAGTACCTGTTCGAACAGAACAAGAAAAACCAGACTGCGAAACGCAAGCAAAAGCAGGTTCATGTGAAGGAAATCAAATTCCGGCCGGGAACGGACGAAGGCGATTACCAGATCAAGCTCAGGAAACTCATTGAGTTTCTCGAGGACGGTGATAAAACGAAAATCACCTTAAGATTCCGCGGTCGGGAGATGGCGCACAAGGAGTTGGGCGCGCAGCTGCTGGCCAGGGTCAGAGATGACCTGGAAGAGTACGGTACGGTGGAGCAGATGCCACAGATGGAAGGACGGCAAATGGTCCAGGTTATTGCACCGAGAAAACACTAGGCGTAATACGTACCGCATAAAAAGAGAGTAACGGATCGTAGGAAGGCCCTGAGGCCCGAATCGACCATTAATCCGCCTGCCGCGGCAACTGAGCTGGTTCTCAGTGAGGCACGTTGCAAGGCTACAAAGGAAGACACAATGTCAAAGATGAAGACCAATCGGGGCGCCGCCAAGCGCTTCAGTAAAACGGGTAAGGGCGGCTTCAAGCGCTCCCAGGCCCACCTCAATCACATTCTTACCAAGAAGAAGTCCAAGCGTAAACGTCAACTCGGCAATACTCTGCAGGTCGCAGACGCCGATGTGAAGGCCGTGAAGCGCATGCTTCCTTACAGCTAAGAGGGGATTGAGAGATGGCACGAGTAAAACGTGGCGTAACCGCCAAAGCCCGTCATAAGAAAGTCCTCGGTAAAGCGAAGGGTTATTACGGCGCGCGTTCCAAACTATACAAGACGGCCAAGCAGGCCGTTATCAAGGCCGGCCAGTACGCATACCGCGATCGCCGCCAGCGCAAGCGTCAGTTCCGCGCGCTGTGGATCGCGCGTATCAACGCTGCCGCACGTCTGCATGGCCTGTCATACAGCCGGCTGATCAATGGCCTGAATAAGGCGGAGATCGAGGTTGATCGTAAGGTCCTGGCTGATATTGCTGTCCACGATCCGGAAGGATTTGGCGCGATCGCTGCAGCCGCCAAGGCAGGTCTCGAACAGCAAGTCGCCAGCTAAGACCATAGAATCGGCCGGACGGGTTCCGGCCGATTCAATCTCACAGCCATGACTTCCCTGAGCGACCTTATTTCAAAGGCTGCGTCGGACATCGATGCAGCGACCGACCTCGCCGCACTGGATGCGGTTCGGGTTGCCTTTCTCGGTAAAAAAGGCGAGATCACGGCTCGTTTGAAAACGCTGGGCCAGCTGCCGCCTGAAGAGCGTGCGGCCGCCGGCCAGCAGATCAACAAAGCCAAACAGGACGTTCAGGCGGCCCTGAATGCCCGGCGCAGCGCGCTCGAGGCAGCGGCGATGCAAGCCAAACTTGCGGCCGATGCGGTCGACGTGACCCTCCCGGGGCGGGGTAAATCCATTGGGGGTTACCATCCCGTTACGCGCGCCATGCTGCGTATCGAGAAAATTTTCAGGAACGCTGGATTCGGCGTTCGTGCAGGTCCGGAAATCGAAGATGATTTCCACAACTTCACGGCACTGAATATCCCCGACAACCACCCGGCGCGTGCCATGCATGACACGTTCTATTTTCCAGGTGGCAACCTGCTGCGGACGCATACGTCGCCTGTGCAGATTCGCTCGATGGTCAAAGAGGGTGCGCCGATCCGAATCATTGCGCCTGGCCGGGTCTATCGCTGTGACTCCGATCAGACACACACGCCCATGTTTCACCAGGTCGAAGGTCTGGTCGTTGATGAGCACATTAGCTTTGCGCACCTGAAAGCTGTACTGCACCAGTTCGTTGAGGCGTTTTTCGAACGCGACGCCGAATTGCGTTTCCGCCCCAGCTACTTTCCTTTTACGGAGCCGTCAGCCGAAGTGGATGTTTCGTGGGGCGAGGGAAAATGGCTTGAAATCCTCGGCTGCGGAATGGTCCATCCGAATGTGCTGGAGAGTGCAGGCGTTGACCCGGAGAAATACACGGGATACGCGTTTGGCATGGGCGTAGAGAGGTTGGCAATGCTGCGTTACGACGTCACCGACCTGCGAACGTTCTTCGAGAACGATCTCCGTTTTCTGCAGCAGTTCAGGTAAGCACTATGAAGATTGCAGAATCCTGGCTACGCGAGTGGGTCGATCCTGACCTCAATACCGAAGAACTCGGACACCAGCTGACCATGCTCGGTCACGAAGTCGACGGTATCGAAGTTGAAGGGGTCGGCATTGAGGATGTCGTTGTTGCCGAAGTAGTCGAATGCGGCAAGCACCCGGATGCCGACAAGCTTAGCGTTTGCAAAGTGTCCGATGGCGGCTCTGAGCTTATCGACATCGTTTGTGGTGCGCCGAACGTCAGGCAAGGCATGAAGACGCCGCTGGCGAAGCCGGGCGTTACACTTCCCAATGGCATGAAACTTCGGAAGGCCAAGATCCGTGGTGTTGTGTCGAACGGCATGCTGTGTTCGGCGATCGAGCTCGGTTTGGGCGACGAATCCGATGGCATCATGGAGCTGCCGGTAGATGCGGCGGTCGGCGCGCCGCTGGTCGATGTTCTTATCCTGCCCGACGCTGTAATCGATCTGGATCTGACCCCGAATCGCGGTGACTGCTTCAGCATTCTGGGTGTCGCTCGAGATGTGTCCGCATTGACCGGCGCAGTGCTTCAGGGCGCTGCCGTGCCGGCGGTTGCGGCAACGATTGAGGACACCCAGGCGGTCGAGCTGGTTGAACCTGCAGGCTGTCCACGATTTGCGGGACGGATTATCCGCGGTATCGACCCTACCGCTAAGTCGCCGGTATGGTTGGTCGAGCGCCTGCGTCGCGCAGGTCTGCGTGGAATTTCACCGGTCGTCGACATTACAAATTACGTCATGCTGGAGCTCGGTCAGCCCCTGCATGCCTATGACGCGGCCCTTTTGCAGGGGCCCATCCGGCCACGCCTTGCCAAAACCGGCGAAAAAGTCACGCTGCTCGATGAAAAAGAGGTCGAACTTCGTGATGACACACTGATCATAACGGACGACAACGGTCCGATCGGCATCGCCGGCATTATGGGTGGTCTGAGTACCGCCGTGACCGATGGGACGACAGACGTATTTTTTGAAGCTGCGTTCTGGCCACCGGATTTCATGGCGGGGCGGGCACGCAACTATGGAATGCATACAGACGCATCGCTGCGTTTCGAGCGGGGTGTTGACCCTGCGGCACAGGGTCGTGCGGTAGAACGCGCGACGCGATTATTGCTTGATATTTCCGGCGGCGATGCAGGACCTTTGGTTGTCGAGTCCTCGCCTGAACATGTGCCGGAACGCGAGGCGATTGTCCTGCGAAGAAGCCGCCTGGCGCACCTGCTCGGTCTCGAAATCGATGATGGTGAAGTGACCCGCATTCTCGAGAGTCTGCAGCTCGATGTGCGTGTCATAGACGCAGGCTGGACGGTCATTGCACCGAGCCACCGGTTCGATATTGAGTACGAGGTAGACCTGATCGAAGAGGTCGCCCGGATCCATGGCTACGATTCCATTCCTGAAACGACCTTATCGTCCCAATCGCCCCTGGAGACCGTGACAGAGTCGCGGATCGAGATCGAACGCGCCGCAGCCACGTTGATCGGACGCGATTACCAGGAGGTTGTCACCTACAGCTTTATCGATTCTGAAGCCAACAGGAAATTTACTGGCGCCGATTCGGAGCTTGTCCTGAGCAATCCGATTTCATCGGAACTTTCTGTGATGCGTGCATCACTGTGGCCGGGACTGGTTGCTGCGGCGTCCGCAAACCTGGCGCGCCAACAGGATCGCGTGCGTTTGTTTGAAGCAAGTCGCTCGTATCATGGCACGCTGGATGCGCACGAAGAAATCGTGCGGATAGCGGGGCTGGCGACGGGTCCTGCTGCTGCAGAGCAATGGGGAAGAAAGTCAGAGTCCGTTGATTTTTTTGATATTAAATGTGATGTCGAAGCACTGCTTGCGCTCGTTGGGGATGTATCGGCGATTCGATTTGCCGCAACCGAGCACCCGGCTTTGCAGCCAGGACAGGCTGCAAAAATTCTGCGGGGTGATACGGTTATCGGCATTGTTGGAAAATTGCATCCGCGTCTCGCAAAAGATTATGACGTGAAAAAAGCGGCCTACGTTTTCGAACTCGATGCTGCAAAAGCACTCGCATCAGGCGCACCATCGGCGGAGCCTGTCTCCAAATTCCCAACGATTCGGCGTGATATTGCCGTGATTGTTGATGACCATGTTTCTGCGAACGAACTCGTTGATGCCGTCGCTGAGGCCTCGCCGGGGCTAATTCGAGACGCCAGGGTATTTGACATTTATACGGGCGAGGGAATAGAAGCTGGGCGAAAAAGCGTCGCAATAAGCTTGATTTTACAGGAAACATCGCGCACCCTTACTGACGACGATGCGGACACCGCAATGGCTGCAGCGATCACTAAACTAGAAGATAAATTCGCCGCTGAACTAAGAGACTGATTCCCGATGGCACTGACCAAAGCAGATATGGCCGAGTCGTTGT